>CAZJYH010000652.1:0-3223 GCA_964549365.1 uncultured Alphaproteobacteria bacterium | reverse complement strand
AATCTACCGGCATCTTGCCGACCGCGCCGCGTTCGTGGTGGTCTCGCCCGATGCGCCGGACGTGCAGCGCACGTTTGCCGAGAGCCGCGGCTGGCGGTTCCCGATGTACTCGGACCACTCCAAGCAGTTTACACAGGCGATGGGCTTCATCACGCAGCACAACGATGCCGACTACTGGCTCCCCGGCTATTCGACGTTCTCGAAGAATGCAGACGGCACGATTCGCCGCGTCGCGAAGGACTTCTTCGGTCCGGGCGACGTCTACTGCTCGCTCTGGCACATGTTCGGCCTGCTGGCGGACGGTCCGGGGGAATGGCAACCATCGATCACGTATGACGTGGCGGCGGAGTAACACATCGCGCAGCGACCATCAACCCATTATTCAATCGCCGACGATCCATGAGCGAGTCACAGGAGCCATCAACCGACGTAGCCCCGGCGCTGACCGGCATCGCGATCGCCGCATGTTACGTGGAGGACTTCCCGGCCGCGTATGAATTTTACACGGGCGTTCTCGGATTGGAAAAACTGTACGATCTTGGCGAACTGGCCTGCTACTTCTCCCTCGGGGACTCGGGGCAGGGTCTGTACCTGGAAGGGGGTTGCGCTCCGGCGACGGTCACACCGAAGTCCGTGCGGGCCTCGTTTCTGCTCCGCGTGAACTCCGCATCGGCATTGCATCGGCGGCTGAGCACCGCAGGGGTTCGATGCGTGCAACCCGAGCCGATGCATATGGGGGGTGAGGACTACTGGTTTCAATTCTACGATCCGTCGGGCAATCTGTTGGAAGCGCTCGGATCGAAGTAGCGGCAGAATCGACATCCTTGACGATCTCTAATGGGAGTGAAGAACAATGACTGATGCAACGATGGAGCGCCTGCGCGCGCTCGGGGCCGAACGCCGTGCACGAGTCGCGGGCGCGGCGGACAGAGAGGCCTGGCGCGAAGCGATGACGAACACGAGAACGTTTCCGGTGACGTGGGGAAGTTGTTGGAAGCAGTCGGTGGAATATGCCGTTGAGGATCTCGATGCGGAGACCGGGTTCTATGCGGAGGTGCTGGGGATGAAGACCATGATCCTCGACGCGAACCGGTCGATGTTCTGCGACAACGACGGCGAGTTCTGCATCACGGCGATCGCCCCCACCGACGAGCGCCCCGCGATGCCCGCCGGCGCGTTGTCGATCGAGCTGATGATCGAGAACATCCTCGAAACGGCGCGCGAGTTCGAGGCACGCGGCGCCGAGTTCGACGAGTTCCCCCGCGAGGAAGGCCCCGGCAGCCCGTTGTACACCGGCGTGCTGACGACCCCGGGGGGCGTTTGCCTGCGCCTGTGGAGCCTGATGCCCCAGGAAACGGGCGCGTCGGAGGCCGAGGCGACCGCATCCTGAGCGGCGGATCCGCCGAGCGACGCGCGTCCTTTCCCCCATCCGAGAATTCAACAGCCGCCCGCCGGACACTCCGGCGGGCGCGATGCGGAGCCCATGCCATGCCGAGCGTAGTCTTCACACGCAATCTGCAACGACACTTCCCGGGCCTTTCGGAACTGGAGGTCGAAGGTGCCACCGTCGCCGAGATCGTTGCGGCGCTCGACAGCCATCACGCCGGCCTCGCGGGCTACATCGTCGATGAGCAGGGCGGGCTGCGCAAGCACGTCAACATCTTCATCGACGATGTGCTGGTCAGCGACCGCGCGCATCTGAGCGATGCCGTGGGCCCCGGGAACAGGATTCACGTCATACAGGCGCTCTCCGGTGGGTGAACGATTCGGTTTTGCGAACGAGCGGACGCTGCGAACGGCCTTCCGCGCGGCGGCACTCTACAATCTCCTGTGGGGTGCGATCATCATCATCTTCCCCAACCTTCTCTTCGACCTCGCCGGCATCCCACGCATCAACTACCCGTTTCTCATGAGCGGCATCGGCATGTTCGTGGGAGTGTACGGCTACGGCTACTGGGTCGTTGCCCGCGAGCCCCTGCGGTATCCGCAGTTGGTGGTGATCGGCCTGCTCGGCAAGACCCTGGGGCCGATCGGCTGGCTCTACGCCGTGCTCCAGGGGGCGATCCCCGCGCGCACCCTGATGGTCAATCTCTTCAACGACATCATCTGGCTCCCCTTCTTCGCGGGATACTTCGTCTGGTATCGCCGTGCCACTCGGATGCGCAACGATCATGGCCGCTGAAACGCTCTACCGACGGCTGCTCGGCGCGGCGCTCGACGAGGCCCCGGAACGCCTGCGACGATTTCACACCGGCCCGATGGGCGGGAAGGGATTCGGATTGTTCGTGGTGGAGCGTGGGAGAAGCATTCCCCAACGCACCCTGGCTCGACTGATGCGCCTTCCGAGCCCGGGGCGTGACGTTCCGGTGCATCTCGATGTGCGCCCGGACGGCGATCGCGAGATCTGGCTGCGCCGTTTCGGAACACGCCTCCTGCGCACCGTGCAATGGAGCCGTGGGGAGCTGCTGGCGGAACGGAGCGGGCCGATCACGCTCTTCATGCGCTTGAGCGCCGACCGCCACGGCATCGGATTTCACTATCATGCGTCCCGCTTCCTCGGGATTCCCATTCCGCGTCCGCTGGCCATGCACGTCAACGCGCGCGCGAACGGCACGCCGCGAGGATGGTTGGTGGAGGTGATCATCTCCTCACCGATCTTCGGCACGATCACGACATATCGCGGAGAGATAGCGTTCAACGAATGATAACAGCACTCACCTTCCTCATAGCGCAGGGCGTTCTCGGCGCCATGGACACCCTGATCTACCACGAGCTGGGCGCACGGCTCCCCGCGACCCCGACGGCCCGGCGTGAACTGCGCCTGCACGCCGCGCGCGACTTCGCCTATGCCCTGATCTTCGGAGGGCTTGCCTGGTATACCGTACAGGGCCTGCTGGTCTGGGCGCTGGTGGGCTTGCTCTCCGTCGAGATCGTCATCACGCTCTGGGACTTCATCGAGGAGGATGCAACGCGCAGACTCCCGGCCGGTGAGCGCGTGATGCACACCATCATGGCGATCCTGTACGGCGGCTTCCTCACGTCGCTCGGAACGCAGTTGTGGGAGTGGCAGGCGCGCCCCACGGGGCTTGCCGATGCGGACTACGGGGCGATCTCCTGGAGCATGTCGGCCTTCGCCGTGGGCGTGTTCCTCTCCGGCGTACGCGATCTCGTGGCGAGCAACAAATTGCCGCCGGCGCCGGGCCCCTGATCGAGGGAATCATCT
>CAZJYH010000651.1:2604-3230 GCA_964549365.1 uncultured Alphaproteobacteria bacterium | reverse complement strand
CACTCCGCCGCCTTCGCGTCCTTGAACGTGATCCCCCCCGCATCCCCGTACGCGCCGAGGTTCTTCCCCGGGTAGAAGCTGTAGGTGGCGGCGTCGCCGATCGAGCCGACCATGCGGCCGTTGTACAGCGCGCCGTGCGCCTGCGACGTGTCCTCGATCACCAGCAGATTGTGCCGCCGGGCGATCTCCATGATCGGGTCCATGTCAGCCGGATGGCCGTACAGGTGCACCGGCCTCACCGCCTTCGTGCGCGGCGTGATCTTTCGCGCGAAATCCTCCGGGTCCAGGCAGTAGTGATGCGGCTCGTTGTCGGCAAAGACGACGGACGCACCGGACCACGTCACACCCTCGGCCGTCGCGATGAACGTGTTGGCCGGGACGATCACCTCGTCGCCGGCGCCGATTCCGTGGGCGCGCAGCGCGATCTCGATCGCATCAGTCCCGTTGGCAACGCCCACGCAGTGCGGCATGCCGGTGTACGCGGCGAACTCCTCCTCGAAGCTCCGGACGGCCTTGCCGCCGATGAACGCGGTGTTGGTCACGATCTCCGCGATCGCGGCGTCGATCTCCTCCTTGATCGAGAGATACTGCGCCTTGAGGTCAACGAAGGGAATGTTCATCAGTAG
>CAZJYH010000651.1:0-2594 GCA_964549365.1 uncultured Alphaproteobacteria bacterium | reverse complement strand
GGTACTGAACACGGTATGCCGCTACACAATCCAATTTGTCATTCCCGCGAAAGCGGGACTCGAAGAGCTGCGAAGCGCATCCACGAGGTGTCCATGTGGATCCCCGCGTGCGCGGGGATGACAGACCGGGTTCAACCTGCTGAACATCTCGCATATACCGCGAACTGAGGCACTGCTCACGACCGGCGGATGCGCCGCTCGTGTCATCCTGGAGGTCGATGCCGGGCGAGTTCACGCGCCCGCGCCATCCGGAGCGTGCGCGGCCCCGCGCTTCGCCCGGCGACGTGCGTTCACGAGATCGATGATCGCGGTCGCGCCCGCCCCGGCGTAGACCAGGTAGAACGGCACCATCGGGACCTTGAAACGGATCACGCCGGCGGCGCCGATGATCGCGGAGTACAACACGAGGAAGATAAGGAGCGGAAGGAACGCCCCGCGCAGCGCCCGGCCGCGCAGCGCCCACAACCCCGCCAGTACCAGCAGATACTGCACGATGTGGATCGCCGTGTTGAGCACCATCACCCCCTTCTCCAATCTCCCCTTCTCGGCCACCATCATCCGCAATCCCTGAAGCAGCCCATGCTCGGCAACGGCATCCTTCAAATCGGTGATCCCGGTCCCGGTGCCGATCAGCGTGCTGTATCCGCCGCTGCCGGAGCCGACGAACATCTGCGCCATGCCGAGGAGCGTCGCCCTCACCAGATCAGTCGGATGCGCCAGCAGATACTGCCGCCCGAGCCGCCCGATCTCCAGATGCTGCTCGTACAGGTTGCGCCGGCCGTCGCGGAACAGCTCGGGGGAAACCCCGCCCCAGACCTCGATGTTGCGCACCGCCTGCACCGCCGACACCCCCGAGTGGAGCGATTCGGCCGGCACGGCGTACAGAAACAGCATGTTCAGCGCGCCGGAGGAGGAGATCCCCACCACGCCGTACTCCTGCACGTTCCGCAACACCCACGGCGTCAGCACCAGGAGGAACACGGCGCTCATCCCGGCAACGCGGGCAAGCCCGTTGAGTATCGCGCCGCGATACTGCCGGAGCACGATCACCGCGTACATGGGGACGAAGTAGAGCGCCACCGGCCGCGTCAGCGTTGCAAGGCCCAGCAGCAGAGCGGCGAGCAATTGCATCGGCAGCCCGCTTCCGCCCGCCGGGGGCTTCCGTGCCGCGATCGGAGAACCATGCGGCGCCCACGCCCGCAGCGCGAGGATGGACGCCCCCACCAGGAAGAACGTGAAGAGCGTGTCGCTCATCAGCATGTTCGCGCTGAGATTCGCCGACGGGTCGAAAGCGTACAGGATCCCCGCCACCGCCCCCGCTCTCCTCCCGAGCAACGAGGAGGCGAAGACGAAACAGAGGCACGCGATGAACGCATCGAGCACGAGCTGCGACGCGATGACGATCCACGGATGCACCCCGCCGACTGCGTAGAAGGCCGCGATGTAGCAGGTGTAGGCGGGCGTGCGGACCGGATCGGCCATGAACGTGCCGGTCGACGCCAGATGCGAGCCGAGCACGTGGTAGAGCTGCGCGTCGCTCGTGAGGATCACATCGCGCTCGACGGCCGCGTCCCACGATCCGACCAGCAGAAACATGAACAGACGCAGCACCAGCGTCAGCACCAGCAGATGCCACGGACGCACTCCGTCGAGCATCCGAATCAGACGCCCGGTTCGCGAATCACCAGCGGTAGTAGTTGACATCGGGTGCAGAGCAATTCGGTACGGATACGGCTGCCGTGCCGCGCATGGTGCACGCAGAAGCACCGGCGGGCCACGAAGGAACGGCGCGCGCAGGCCGTGCGCACGGATCGGCGAGGGAATCGGGCGGCCGTCGAGGGACGTGAACGGCCGCGTTCGTCAGGGACGGCGGGAAGGGCGTCAGCCCGCGTGAAACTCCGCGATGGTATCCACCACGTAGCCGATCTGCTCGGGCGTCAGCTCCGGGTACACCGGCAGTGCCAGCACTTCGGCGCACGCTGCCTCGGCTGCGCCGAACGCTCCGGGCGCATAGCCGAGATCGGCGAAGCACTCCTGCAGGTGGAACGGCACCGGATAGTAGATCTCGTTGCCGATCGAACGCTCCGTCAGCCGCGCCTTCAGTTCGTCGCGCCGCGCGGAGCGGATCACATACTGATTGAAGATATGGTTGTTCCCGGCGCCGGAGGCGGCGTGCACCGCAACGGGCGTGCCGATCGGGCCGCCGGAGCCGCTAAGGCCACGTTCGGCGAACAGCTCATTGTAGCGCGCGGCGTTGGCGGCGCGCGCGGCGCTCCATGCGTCCAGATGCGGGAGCTTCACGTTCAGCACCGCGGCCTGCAACTCGTCGATGCGGAAGTTCCCGCCGATCACCGAGTGGTAATACCGCCGCTCGCCGCCGTGCACACGCATGATCTTCATCCGCTCGTACAGCGCGGTGTCGTTGGTGGTCACCAATCCCGCATCGCCGAAGGCGCCCAGGTTCTTCGAGGGGAAGAAGCTGAAGCAGCCGACGGTTCCCATGCTCCCGCATCGACGGCCGTCCTTGTAGCGCACGCCGAGGCCACCACCGATGTCGATGTAATATCCCGGCCCTTCATCGGCCAGCGCCAGCC
>CAZJYH010000650.1:0-3231 GCA_964549365.1 uncultured Alphaproteobacteria bacterium | reverse complement strand
CGGCAGGATCATGATGTAGACCGCCGGGTGCGAGTAGAACCAGAAGATGTGCTGGAACAGAACCGGGTCACCGCCGAGCTTCGGATCGAAGATGCCGATGCCGAGCCCGCGCTCGAGCGCGATCATCACGATGCCGATCGCCACCACCGGCGTGCCGAGCATCACGATCAGGCTGGCGGCATAGTGCGACCAGATGAAGAGCGGAAGTCGGAACCAGCTCAGCCCCGGCGCGCGCATCTTGTGGATCGTCACGATGAAGTTCAAGCCGGTCAGGATCGACGAGAACCCGGTGATGAAGATGCCCACGCCCGTGAGCATCACATACGAGTTCGAGTACGTGGAGCTGTACGGTGTGTAGAACGTCCAGCCGGTATCGACACCGCCGAGCACGAGCGCGGTGATCGCAAGCGTTGCTCCGACCACGTAGATGTACCAGCTCAACAGGTTGATGCGCGGAAAGGCGAGGTCGCGCGCGCCGATCATGATCGGCACCAGGAAGTTTCCGAGCGTCGCAGGGATCGATGGGATCAGTAAGAAGAACACCATCATCACGCCGTGCGTCGTGAAGACCTTGTTGTAGGTCTCCGATGTGAACATGTCCCCGTTCGGCGTGATCAGCTCCAGGCGGATCATCCCGGCGAACGCGCCGCCGATCGCAAAGAAGATCGAGATCGAGATCAGGTACAGGATCGCGATCCGCTTGTGATCCTTCGTCAACAACCACGACTTCACGCCGTAGTTGGCGTTCAGGTAGTTCTCACGAAACGCCCCGGAGATCGCCTCGGTCGCCGTGGAGGGCGTTGCAGTCCTTGTCATTTCCATCTTATTTATTCCCCGACGTTTCGTTCACATGCTGAGCGGGCTTCGCGATACCGTTTCCGGCGGCACCATCCTTCGCCGGCGCGGCCGTTGCCGGTGCGGTCGCCGTGGGCGTCGCGGTCTGCGCGCTGCCGAGCGACTTGATGTAGGCAATCAACTGCATCAGCTCGTCCTCGCTGATCCGTCCCTGATACACCGGCATCGCGGGGGCATACCCGGCCACAAGCTTGGCGGTCGGCTTCAGGATCGACTCGCGGATATACTGCTCATCGACCTTGATGGTCTCACCACCGGAGAGCGTCACGGTCTTGCCGTAGGCTCCCTGCAGCGATGGGGCGCGGCTTGCATCCCCGGGGATATGGCAGCTGATGCACCCCTGATCGTTGAACAGCTTCTCACCGGCGCTCGACATCGAGCCGCCGAGCGAGCCGGCATTCGAGCCGCCGCCGGCAAGCCATGCCTCGTAATCCTTCGGTTCCATCACCACCACCCGGCCGATCATGCCGGAGTGCTTGGTGCCGCAGTATTCTGCGCAGAACAGGTGGTAGATGCCCGGCTTCGTAGCCTCGAACCAGAGCGAGGAGTATCGCCCGGGAAGCACGTCCTGCTTGACGCGGAAGGCCGGGATGTAGAAACTGTGCAGCACATCCTGGGAGATCATCGTCAGGCGCACCGGAACGCCGATCGGCACATGCAGTTCGTTGATCTCGCGCGGGCCGCTCGGGTGCTGGATCTTCCACATCCACTGTTTGCCGGTCACATACATGTCCACCGCATTCGCCGGCGGACGCGCCATGATGAAGTAGACGTTGACGCTCCAGAAGAAGATCACCAGCACGATCACCAACGGCACGCCGATCCAGAGCGCCTCCATCTTCGGGCTCTCCTCGAGCGGCTTGCTGCGATCCACCTTCTTGGTCTCGCGATAGTGGATCGCCACCCAGGCAACGAACAACGAGATCACCACCGTGAAGAACGCCGTGATCGCCACGATGAAGAAGTAGAGATCATCAACCGGCTTGGCAAACGTTGATGCCTGGTCAGGAAAGAAGGGAAAATCCCACATTGCTGCGTTTCCTTGCTGTATAGACGCGGGCCGCGTGAGAACGCGGGCTCGCCATCTCCGTCACTCGATGTGAAAGATCAACACTGTCGATGTTTGTCGGGCCGAAGCATCACGCAGCGCTCGGCGCCGCGTTTGCCGCATCTCGCCTGGCGCGCTCACGCCGCCATGCCCTGTACCAGAACGTGAGGAATCCGAGGATCGTGATCGCTCCGCCGATCCGCAACACGCTCATCACCATGAACCCGTACTTGCCGGTCGTCGGATCGTAATGGAAGCAGAGCAGCAGCACCGTGCGCTCCACCAGCGATCCGATCTTGTTGTCGGAGGCGTCCATCAGCCCGAACTTCAGATCGTTCGGTGAGAACTCGACGCCGTAGAAGTACCGCGAAAGTCGTCCCTGCGGCGTCAGGACCATCATCCCACCGGCGTGAGCGAACTGGTCGCTGCCGGCATCGTACACATAGCGGAATCCAACCGCTCGCGCCAGCGTATCGATCGACTCCTGCGGCCCCACCAGGAAGTGCCATCCGTCGGCCGCCCCCGCGCGCTTGTAGCTCGTGATGTAGCTCTTCTTCTTCTCGGCCGCCAGCTCGGGCGTCTCGCGCGGGTCGATGCTGATCGTCAGCGCCACGTATTCCTTCCCGAGATCGAAATCCAGCGTCCGCATCGCCTTCAACGCTCCGTTCAGCACCTCGGTGCAGAGCATCGGGCAGCGATAATACGCGAGGATCAGTATCACCGGGCGATCCTTCACATAATCGCTGAGCAGAACCTCGCGCCCGCTCTCATCACGGAACTTCAGGCTCAACGGCACCTGAGCGTTCAGGCGCTGATCGATCCCGACCTTGGCGACCACATCCGCCGAGTTGTCAAGGGGCTTCTGCAGCAGGTTCGGCTGGGCCGACAGGAGCTGAGCGGCCAGCAACATAACGGGCACCAACGCCGCCCGCATGGCGTACAGTCTTCGTGTCATCCGTCGCATCGTGTCATCCTCATCAAATCAAAATCGGTCACATCGCCGCGTCGGGGCCTGTAAGAATCATCAACATCGTGCGTCACGCCATCCGCCCGTTCCGGGCGAGCATCAGTGTCCGGACGGCTTCGCCGCGTGGGACGAGTCCTGCGCCGCAGCAGGAGCAGGGGCCGGAGCGGCCGATGCAGGAGCAGCCGGTGCCGGGGCAGCGGTATCGTGAGACGCCGTTGCGGCCGCGGGCTTGGTCGCCGGTGCGGCGCCACGCGTGCCGACCAGCTCGATCGCGCGATCGATCGGAATGCGCACGATACCGGCCGGGCGATCGGCCCAACCGTAGGTGTGAAGCAGTGAATCCTCGTGGTCTCGCATCGCA
>CAZJYH010000649.1:0-3231 GCA_964549365.1 uncultured Alphaproteobacteria bacterium | reverse complement strand
GTTCGAGCTGAGCATCTCCACGCCGTGGCCGCTTCCCGATGTGAACATCAGCGTTAGCCTGACGTGGCGCTTCGACAACTACCGCGACGAGAGCGAGGCCGGGCTGCTGGCCGCCCCGGCGATTTTGCAGCTGGGGCCGAAGCCCTGCGACTACACGCAGGAGCCGTCGTCGCCGGTGAAGGCCGTGCACATGCTCACCGGGCAGTCCTTCCCGCTGAACGTCGTCCGCCGTTCGTATGCGCTTCGGAGCGATCCGAACAACGGCGGGATGACGCGCCCGGTTGTTCCCGCGCCGACGGTTGTGGGCGGAGCGGACAACCAGTGGCTGGGGACCTTCGACGACTTCACGATCCCGATCGACAGCTTCGTGGACATCGAGTTCCTGAAGGGGGTGCTCCCCAACATGATGAACGCCTCGATGAAGCAGTTGGGCCCGATGCAGACGGGCACGCTCAACTACGAGTACATCCCACCACAGCGCGGCCATGCCGATCAGGTGAAGCACACGTACACCGTGGAGAACGTGTACGTGCAGTCGTGGACGCAGCAGAACGGATGGGAGGATTTCGACATCCTCGCCGCCGGGACGCCGATGCTGGATCTGATCGCGCAGAGCGATCCGGCGGCCTACGCGGCGAATCGCGGGCTGGCCTTGCTGGATGCCTACCAGCAGCTCATCGACAACAAGGTGAGCTACGGATTCTGGCAGGTGACCGAGGCGAACACGTTCAACAAGCTTCGGCTGCTGGCACAGTCGCCGTTCTCACAGAACCCGACGGTCCCGGTCTCCGAGCTCGGATTTCCGCCGACCGCCTTCCTCTGTCCCCCCGACGAGCTGAAGATGGAGTGCGCGAACTGGCTGGGCGTTGACGTCGGGCACGTGTACGCGGGCGTGGAGGCGGACAACCGGA
The DNA here is from genome assembly GCA_964549365.1 of uncultured Alphaproteobacteria bacterium. Classification (GTDB taxonomy): domain Bacteria; phylum Bacteroidota; class Ignavibacteria; order OLB7; family OLB7; genus JAFDZV01. The sequence continues at coordinate 2,320 of CAZJYH010000649.1, read as the reverse complement.
CGTTCACGACGCTCGACAACCTGCGCTTCCGGGTGATCGACGAGGACGGCCTGGTGGTGACCACGGCGAATCCGTTCAGCTTCGCGCGATCGCTGCGTTTGAGCGCCGGCAATCAGATCGAGCTGCTCTTCCCGCGGCCGGTGAGCAAGGTGGAGCTGAAGCTGACGACGCTGGCCGAGAACGTGTTGATCTCGTACTACCTCGGCTATCCATACATCCCCGCGCCGCAGCGCACCACGCAGGACGGCAAGCCGATCGACACGTGGAAGACCTCGTTGTCGGCGGGGAAGCCGGGGCAGGCCGAGGACGACCTGTGGGATCGCCTGCGCGCGATCCCCAGCTTCACGCGCGCGTTCTGCACCGAGGTGCCGTCGATGAGCGATCCCTCCGTGATCGCGCTGGATGCGGTGATGATGAAGAAGTTCCGGAAGACGAACTCCTACCTGCGACAGCTCTGGGGTCTGCATCCGGCCGTTTCGACCGGGACGTTCTGCGACCGTCTGCGCGAGATGCTGGAGCTGGCGATCGTGGGGCTTGCGGGGAGGGACGGCGTCCCGCGTGCGCTGCGGAAGAACGTGGATCTGTTCTATCGCGACGCGCAGCGGTACTCGGTTCGGTACATCGAGAGCCGCAGCGCGGCGGGGGCCGCGATCGCCCGGCCGCCGGCGGAGCAGAACCTCTTCTACGAGCGCTGGCTGGATCTGCTCGGCTGCATCGGCAAGGCGTATGAAAAGCGCTTCTCGTTGCCGGCGGGCATCAGGACGATGCTGACCGGGCTGTTCGGTCCGGAGATCGCGGCGCTCTACTACGTCGTGGCGGCCACGGCCACGGGGCGCGATATCCGTCTGAATTATCCGGCGGATCTCACCGATACGCCGGCGCAGTTGAAGATGTCGGCCGAGTTCTTCGCGATCCTCTCGCTGAAGCTCGACGCGGCCAACATCCCGACGTCGCTGATCACCACGCTGGAGCCGTACTACGATCGTCTCGATCGCCTTGCGGCGCATCTGCGGGGGGCGCTGAGCGCGCAGCGCAACGCTCTGTGCGCGACGGTCACCGGCAGTGTGGTGCCGGCGGGCGACGGTGCCGTGTCGGCGATCGGTTCCGGCAAGAGCTGCGATCGCCTGAGCGAGATCCACGCGATCGTGCGGCTGTTCTGCTCGGATGCGGCCGGGCCGTACACCAACGCGAAGACGCCGACGATCCTCACGGCTGTCGAGGATCTGCTCGCGGACTTCAACGGCACGGTGGCCGATCTGGAGGCGTACTTCGGATGGGGGCCGAGCCCGGCCGGGGCGAACTTCTGCGGGCGCCTGAAGCGCGCGCTGCGTCCGGTGGCCGTTGCCTACGCGGCGTACGAACGCATTCCGAGCGCGCTGCGTGTTGCGGTGAAGGCCTTCTTCGATCGCCTTGCAAAGCTTGCGAGCGACTACGGTGAGGCCACCGACGAGGAACGGCCGGCACCGTCGCCGACGGTGGATGAGTTCCTTCGAACCTGGATCGACGGCCTGTCGTGCCTGTGCCGCCTCTGCGCCGACGTGGAGAACTTCGCCGATCCGGGGGAGCGGGACTACTTCATCGCGACGGTGGATCCGAAGATCAATGGTCTGTACGACGCGATCGTTGCGATCACCTCCGCGGCCGGGGAGTCCGCCTACGGCTCGGGCGTGCCGACCGACGACTGCGATCTGATACAGCTGGCGATCGGGTTCCTGGCGGGCGTCACCACGAAGTGCCCGACCGATCCGGCGATGACGGCATGGCTGACGACGATCGCCGGATTGTTCGCGGCGAGCTACAGCAATCCAGGCGCGGGGACGGGGTTCCGACAGGGGAGCATCGCGCCGTATCTGGGGGTGCTCTGCGATGCCGCGGCGCCGAACCCGACATGCGATGCCTGGATCGAATCGCTGGAGTGCCTGGACATGCTCATCGATCGGCGCGGGTATCTGCCCGCGAGCATCGTGAAGCAGATCGAGGAGGACTTCAACGATCTGCTGTTCGACATCGCCAACCAGGTCTACTTCGTCTATCAGGATCTTCAGCAGTGGCCGTTTTTCCACACGACGATCGAGAACACGCAGTTCGAGCTGCGGTACATCCTCGGCCACATCTACGCGGAGCTGGGGCGTCACGCGGAGGCGCGCGCGCACTACCAGCAGGCGCTGCGCCGGTGGGAGCGATCGCTGGGGCCGACCCACCCGGCGCTGGCCTTCGCGCTGCAGGGGCTCGGCCAGGGCTACCTCGCCGAGGGGGACGCCCTGGCCGCGCTCGAGCCGCGCGAGCGGGGGCGCGCGCTGCGCAGCGCCGCGGGGGTCGA
>CAZJYH010000648.1:0-3234 GCA_964549365.1 uncultured Alphaproteobacteria bacterium | reverse complement strand
CCTCGTCTTGGCGTCCTTGGCGTCTTGGCGGTTCAATCGTACCGGGCGCATTGTGGCATGGGTTTTGCCTGCTGGGGGACGCCTGGGCGCTGATCGGTGATGGGTTGCTGATTGGCGTGGGTGGGGTGTTTGTCGTGGTTGAACTCGCCCTTGGCTAAGGTCTCCTGGGCCTTCTTCCGGTTGTGTGTCTTTTTGCAACTAAACGGTTTCACTTTCGCGCCACTGACCTTGGCCGTGCCCGCGGAGCCTTCGGCGATGTAGATGTGTTCCATCGCGCGGGCGATCGTCCCTTCGTCTAGGCCCGAACGAGCCGCCAACACGGTGTCGCGCGCCTCGGCGATCGCGTCCCACGCCTCGTTGTCCTCGGCGTGTCCGATCCAGATTTTGAAATTCGTTCCCACCCAGCTGCCTGCGAAGATCCCGTCGAGCACACGGTCGCCCGCGCCGTCGGCCGATGCAAGCGCGTCATGAATGGTGGTTGTCTCGATCTCGCCGGACGTTTCGAGCAGCCCGTAGAGCGCTTCGAGAAACGGGCGGCCGTTCTGTTCGTAATACTCCCAGCAGTTCTCGCCGTCGAGAATCACCGGCACAACCGCCTGCTCCAGCCCGGCCGGGCCCAGCTCCTGCACGATCCGCGAGCGAATCTCGACCAGCCTGTTGTAGAAGTCGAGCGCGGCGCTCTCGGGAGTCCAACTGCTGTAGACGAAGCCGATCGCATCCGAGAGTTCATGATCACGGAAGAGCGCCCACAACGGCCCGCTCCCGGTTTCGAGACGATACGGAAAATACTTGGCGAGCGGGTGCCAGCGGTCGCCGAGCGTGCGGCGAAGCACGCCCTCGTCCGAGGCGATCCATTCCAGGCCGGCCGCGGCGACCAGTTGCATCGATTCGGTGCTGACGCTCCCCTCGCTCGGCCACATGCCGTGGGGCCGCTCCCCGAACTGCTCGGTGAACAGGTCGACGGCGCGGCGAATCTGCACCGTTGCATCCTCGGGATAGCGGATCAACCGGCGCGGCAGGTCGATGCCGGGCATGGCCTCCAGCGCGGAGCGTGAGTCGCACAGAAGTGGAAGAATCGGATGGTAGAAGGGGGTCACCGACAGCTCGATTCTCCCGGCGCCGAGCAGCTCGCGGTACGCGGGGATCACCCGCGCAATGATGCGCTGCATGCCGGCAAGCAGATCGGCCTTGTCCTGTTCGGTGAAGTCACGCCCCCTGCGCAGCAATGAGGAGAACGGCTCCTCGGAGCGCGAATACTCGCCGACCCATGTGAGGTTGTACCACACCTGCAGATCGAGCCAGTCCTGCACCGTAAGCAGGGCGGCCGCTTCTCGCAGTCCCTGTATGTCGGCACGGTCGCGCGCGGCACGTTCGTACAGCTCCGCATATCGATCGTAGGGGCGGATCATCCTGTCGACGTTGCACAGAAAGAACGAGCGGAGGATCTCCACCTTCTCTTCCTCGCCGAGCGCCGCGGCCGGGATACCGGTCAGTTCCAGCGCTCGATCCACGGCGTTGCCGTTGGCGTAGTCGAGCAATTGGATCAGCAGCGAGGGGGCCACATTGATGGTCTGACGCAGGCGGGGAAACGCAGAAAGAGCTGCGGCTATATCGAAATAGTCCTTCGTGCCATGAAGCCGTGTCCACGGAAGAAGGTATCGATCGCCCTGTTTGTAGTACGGCTGATGCTGGTGCCAGAGGATTGCAACGCGAAGAGGCATGCCGCCAAGTTAGCTGATCGTCCGATGCCGACGAAGCGTTCGGCGCGGGTACCCAAAGATGTACTGAGAGCGGATCGGGTTCCTCGGCATCTTCGTGCGCGGCGATCCCGGTGCATCCGCGCTGCCACGGTCCCGGCCTGCCGTCACCGGCACGCTCGCCGCACCCCTCACCTCCCCCGACATCCGGTGCCGTTCAACACGGTACCTACCCATTCAATCTTCGATCACGCAGTATTACGGAGGTATCCCATGAGCCTGAAGAGAAGTGTCTTCCTTGGTCGGTGCGCGGCGGCGATCCTCGTCGGCGCCGTGCTCTTCGCGGCCGCGACGGCTGTTGCGAGCGCGCAGGCGTTTCAGTTCGTCTCCGGCAGCAACACCTGTCGCGAGGCCGGTCGGGGGGGCGTGTTCCAGCTCGCCGGCGCAGGAGGCTACGTCGTGGTTGGTGAGAGTTCGTTCAGCGCCACCGGGTGCACCACCACCGACATCTATGTCACACGAGTCAACGCCAACGGCACCGTCAACTGGACGGCCGTGTACAATATCGGTGGGAACGACTCGGCCACCTGTGCGGTGCAGAGCACGGTCAATAACGACCTCTACATATGCGGCGTGACGCAGAACACCGGCGGATGTACCGCGACGCGCGATGGGTTCATCCTGCGCGTGAACATCAACACCGGGGCGACCGTCGGGCTGAACACCTATGGATCGTCGCAGGACGAGATCCTCTCCGATATCGTGCAGGCTCGCACCGGCGACGGCATTACCACCAACAACGGGGACATGATTGTCGTTGGATCCACGCGCCTTGCGTCCGGCACCGGCCGCGACGCGCTCATCCTGCGGGTGAACGCGGCGCTCGGCCTCATCTGGGGACGCCAGTACGGAGGCCCCGGAAGCGCCGACGATTACTTCTACGGCGTCGATGAAGCCTCGTCCGGTGTTCCTGCCGGCAGCACCGGCGACATCATCGCGGTGGGGGGAACGAATACGTTCGGCGTCGGGCTGGGCGACATCCTGGTCGCGCGCGTCAACGGGGCCAGCGGCCTCGACGGTGCCGCGCCGCAGAACATCGCCACCTATGGTGGGTCGTTGCTGGACGAGGCGCGATCGGTGCGCCAGCTCAAGGTGGGAGCACTGGCCGGCCAGTTCATCATCACCGGCAACACCAACAGTCGTCCGGCGCCGAGCACGAACACGGAAGGGTTCATCATTCGAGCCCAGCCCGATCCCTGCCTCACTCAGTTCTGCGATGCGTACTTCGGCGACGACGCCGGCGGGTTCGACAACGGACGCTGCATACGTGAGATCCCCGCCGGTGCGCCCGCCGGCATGACGCCCGGCAACTGGGTGATGACCGGAACCCCCGTCCGCGGCAACGCCCGCAGCCGCTACTGCAAGATCGCCGCCCGCCTCGACGCCATCGCCGCCTTCCTCGTCGAAGCCTTCATCCAGCAGCAGACCACGCCGCCGGCGCGGCTGGTGCTCGACCTCGACGCCACCGACGCCACCG
>CAZJYH010000647.1:0-3236 GCA_964549365.1 uncultured Alphaproteobacteria bacterium | reverse complement strand
ATCCTGAACGGCGTCGACACGGCGGTCTGGAACCCGGCGAGCGATCCCGCGCTGGCCGCCCCCTATGCCGCCAACCGGCTGGCGGCGAAGCGCGAGAACAAGCGTGCGCTGCAACTGGAAATGGGGCTGGATGTCGTCGCCGACAGCGAGCATCTTCAAACGGCGACGTGCCATCTACTCCCCTCCCCGCGGCGCGATCACACCGGCCGCTCCCGCACCGGAGGAGTGCAACCCGGCATCGATCGCCGCACCATTCCGCAGGACCGCTTCGGCCCGGTCACGCTCCACGGCATGACGGCGCGCGTAGTCGAAGAACGTCCAGCAGATCACCACGTTCAGTATCGTGGCCACCTGCGTGAAGATGTTGGAGGTGATGTTGACCACGAACGAACAGAGGATGTAGCCGACGGCGCCGGCAACCATTGCGCGCACCAGCCCGGCGTTGCGGCGCGGCGCATGCACGAGCAGACGGATCAACGGATAGACCAGCATCACATGGAAGAACAGGGCCATCGGCAGCCCGTACTTGAACAACGCCCACACGTACCCGTTGTGCACGAACGAATACGTGATCGTGGTGTTCGTCAGCGGGTCCAGAAACTTGTAGAAGACGCCGAAGCCCACGCCGATCACCGGCGAATAGGCGAAGTAGTTCGAGAGGATGGTGCTCGATTCAACGAGGCGCGCGTTGAACGAACGGTCCGACCCCGTGGCCGCCACCGTCACCACGCGTTCGACAAGCGCCTGCCCGATGTTCGAGGCGAGCTGCGGGAACACCAGAAACGCCACCCCGGTCCCCACTCCGAGCGCGACCACCAGCGCCACCACCACCCGGCGTCCGTTCCGCAGCGGACTGAGCGACACCATGATCACGATCGCCAACACTGCGGTGATGATCGGGCTGCGCGAGAAGGAGACGAGCAGGAACACCAGGCCCGCCGCCGCCACCCCGAGCGAGACGACCTGCAGCCAGAGCCTGCGGGCGTACGCGAAAATTGTGGCGCCCAGTATGAACAGCGCCTGCGATGTGAACTCGTTCAGGTTGCTGCGCGACGACGTGAGCTGCCATTGAAACACGGCCTTGGCCAGCCGCTCGCGGTAGGTGAGCAGGCTGATCGAACCGTTGACCATGCCGATGATCACGAACAAGACGAGGATCACGATCACGTCCTTCGGACGCGTGGTGACCCGGCGCAGCGGGAAGTAGAAGAGCAGATCGAGCACCACGCCGTATTCCTTCACGTACTGCAGCAGATCCCCCTCGTGCATCAGGCACGCGATCAGCGTGGTGACCGTGCCGACGGCCATGAAGGCGGCCAGCATCAGATCGAACCCCGTCTCGATCACGCGACGACGATGGATCATCAACTCCTTGGCGAACCAGAACGCCAGACCGCCCAGGCCGATCACGCCGAACGCAACCTCGCCGACGCCGATCGAATCGGGCGTGGCGTCGATCATGAACAGCATGTGGCTCATGATCGCCATATACACCCACGCCCGTTCGTTGAACCAGCAGCTGAAGGCCATCACGAGGAAAAGCCCCGGGACGAGCACCGTGATGCCGCGGTCCACGGGGAGGCCGAGCAGATCGGGGAGCATCAGCCCAACGGCGACGGCAGCAACGGTCATCACGCCGATCACCCCGGTGGCCACGGGGCCTGGCAGGCTTTCCGACGGGATGTGCCACCATGAAGCGCGCGCGGCCGCTCCCCGGTCGGTCATGGGTTCAGCTCCCCCGCGTGCGGCCGCCCGCCGGGCGCGTCGATCGCGGTCTGCTCCGCCTCATATCCCGCGACTCGTCGCTTGAAGTTGCGAACGTAGGCGAGCAGCGCGATCAGCAGATAGGCGACGAGGATCGTGCCGATGAACGCCGACGCGACGATGATCGAACGCTTCGGGCGGGCCTTCTCCTGCGGCACGCGGGCCGGATCGAGCACGTTCAGCACCGGGATGTTCCGGATCTCATCGTACTTGGCCTGCTCGTACATCGGCTCCAGAAATGCCAGCACCTTGGCGTTCACCTCGTAATCCTCGCGGATGCGCAGATACTCCACCGTCGAGGCCGGAAGTTTGTCCATCGAGAGCCCGTTCAACACGCCGGCACGACCGGCGGAGACCCGGCGACTCTGCGTCTCGGACTGCGCCAGCAGCGCGCGCGCCTGTACCGTTCGCGGATCCTCGGCGCCGAACATCTTCTCGAACATCTCGGCCTTCGTGCGGTTGACCGCCACCTCCTGCTCCGCCTCCATCACCGCGGTCCCCACCACGGGACCCTGCGTCTCCGGATCGTACAACTTGCTCTTGGCCATGAACACACGAAGCTGCGCACCGAGACGCTCCTGGTCGGCCCGCACCTTGGTGTAGCGATCGCCCACGTACCGGGTGATCGGCTCGGACTCGAGGCGATTGATCTCCCGCGCGATCACATTGGTGATGGCGATGATGTCGTTCGCCATCTTCGCCGCGCGCTGCGGGTCCTCGTCGTACACCTCGACGGTGATCGGCCCCTCCGGGGAGATATCCACCACGATGTTGTCGAGCAGCTTCTTGTAGACCTTGTCGTAGCGCCCCTTCGGGATGTCGTACACCGTGAAGAGATTGTAGCGCACGATCAACGAATCGAACAGCGGCTGACTGGTGAGCAGCACCGAGCGCGAATAGCCGTTGTCCGATCCGGCCTTGCCGACGAGTTTCGAGAGCCCGAAATCCTTCAGCGTATTGGAGATGCCGCCGACCAGGTTGTCGAGCGGCGTGCCGGACTTGTTCGGCGGCAGCGCGCGCGTTACGGCCAGATACTCGACCTTCAGGACGCTGAACACATACACCGCCACCCCCGCGGTCACTACCAAAGCGATCGCCAGCACCAGCTTCCATGTTCGCAGAAACAGTCGGTACTGCTCGAACAAAATCACCTGCCCATCGGGCAATGCCTCGGTCTTCATCATCATGCGTTGAGCGTTATGCGTGCTGCGTTGAGCGTGCTGCGTTATGCGTGCTGCGTTGAGCGTTTATTGGAATCCACGACGCGATTCGAATCTGTGCCGTTCGGCAATACGTTGAAGAGTGCATGGCGCGGATTGATGCGCGGGGCTCACAGACTGTTGAACTACCTGCCATCTTTGGCAGACATATCCCGTGGTCATTGCGAGACAAATGGCGCAGGTGTGCGCTGTTCCTTGGCAAGGAACAACCGGGGTCTTCGCGAGGAGGAGCGAAGCGACGACGTGGCGATC
>CAZJYH010000646.1:1826-3245 GCA_964549365.1 uncultured Alphaproteobacteria bacterium | reverse complement strand
GCGGGGGATCGGTGATCACCACGTCCGGCGCCTCGCCGCCGATCGTCTCCGCGCGGTTGGTGATGATGCTCTTCAGGTCCCCCGCGATGAAGCGCACGTTGTCGATGCCGTTGCGCGCGGCGTTGGCTCCAGCGTCGGCCACGGCTCCCGCATTCAGTTCCACGCCGAGCGCCTCGGCGGAGCGTCGCGCGGCCGCCAGCGTGATCGTCCCGGCGCCGCAGTACAGATCCCACACCCGTTCGGAGCCCGTCAGCTCAGCCGCCGCGAGCGCCTCGGCGTAGAGCGTCTCGGCCTGCAGCGAGTTGGTCTGGAAGAAGGAGAAGGGGGAGATCGTGAACGCGTTGCCGGCAACGGTCTCGGTGATCGTGCCGGGGCCGTACATCGTGCGCGTCTCCTCGCAGAAGGCGATCTGCGCCCGCTTCCGGTTGATCCCCTGCACCAGCGTCGTCACGTCCGGGATCGCGGTGCGCACCATCGCTGCATAGGCCTCGATCACTTCGTCCGCGTCGTCGCTCGTCACCAGGATGGCCATCATCTCACCGCTCGCGCGCGAGGTGCGCACCACCAGATTCCGCAGCAAACCCTCGTGCGTGTGGGTGTTGTACGGCGCAACGCCGTGCTCCAGCGCGAACGCGCGCGTGGCGTTCAGCAGACGGTTGCTGGCGTCGGACTGCAGGAAACATTCGTCGACATCGAGCACCTTGTCGAAGCGGCCCGGCACATGCAGGCCCACCGCGAAGTCGCGCCGGAGCTCACCGCCGCCGGCGATCTCCGCGTCGGTCAGCCACCGCTGCGCGCCGAAGGAGAATTCCATCTTGTTGCGATAGAACAACTCCTCCGCGCAGCCGATCGTCTCGCGCACCGGCACATCGTGCAGGCCGGCGATCCGCTCGAACGCGTCAACCACATGCTGCCGCTTCCAGCGGAGTTGCTCGGCATAGCGCAGGTTCTGCCACTTGCATCCGCCGCAGGTGCCGAAGTGCCGGCATCGCGGCTCCGTGCGCATCGGGCTCGGCTCCAGGATCTCCAGCGCGCGCGCCTCGGCGTGGCGGCGCCGGGTCCGCAGCACGCTTGCGCGCACGGTGTCGCCGGGGACGCAGCCCTCGATGAAGACGGCCATGCCGTTGTACCGCCCAACGCAGCCGCCGTCGAACGCGGCGCTGTCCGCATGCAACACGATCTGCGCGCCGCGTTTCGGCGCCGGCGTCGGGATCGGGGATTCGTTCTCTTGTGTCGATTCCATCGAGATGGGAATGATCAGGGGCGATCGCCGGGCCGTCTGCTTCAGGTGCCGCGGTGCGATCGCCCCACAGGTTGTGCTCTCCGTGCGAACACGGCCCATTGCCGGTCCGCGTGCCGGGTCGCCGAAGAATCTCCGCGACAACGTGCCGGGCTTGTATGCGGCTCGCATGCGTTCAA
>CAZJYH010000646.1:0-1726 GCA_964549365.1 uncultured Alphaproteobacteria bacterium | reverse complement strand
GTGCCGGGTCGCGGAGGAATCTCCGCGACAACGTGCCGGGCTTGTATGCGGCTCGCATGCGTTCAAGTGCCGGGTCGCGGAGGAATCTCCGCGACAACGTGCCGGGCTTGTATGCGGCTCGGATGCGTTCAAGTGCCGGGTCGCGGAGGAATCTCCGCGACAACGTGTATGAGTTCGCGCGCGTCCCTACGCCGCCGGCTCGTTCTCCTCGTTCGGATCATGTGCCGGCGGGGCGGGGGGCATCGGCGGTGCCGGTGCGGGCGGCTCAGGTTCGGCTTCCGGGGCCGCCCCCGCTCGCCGCTTCCGATCCATGAAGTAGCCGACGCCGATCATCGCGAACATCGCCAGGTTCAGCCCGAGCGAAATGTTCTTCGCCGTCTCGAACCCGGGGCTCACGTATCGCATCTCCACCGCGTGCTTCCCCTTCGGCACCACCACGCCGCGCAGCAGGTAGTTCGTCTGGTAGATCTCCGTCGGCTTGCCGTCGATCGTCGCCTCCCACGATGGGCCGTAGTAGATCTCGCTCACCACCAGGAAGTTGTTCCCCGGCGCGTCCACGTTCAGCGTGAAGTGGTTCGGCGTCCAGTCCGCGATCGTCACCGTCCCGGCCCCCGGCGTTCCCCCGGTTGCGGGCTTCGGCGGCGCGCCGGTGGAGTCGTGCGCCGCCGTATCGCTCGCGGCCGGCGCGGCCCCGGGCATGTATCCCACCGGTTCGATCGTCCCCCCCGGCGCTTTCGCCACGAACGCCACATCCTGCGGGTCGAACGCGTTGTCGCGGATCTTTCCGAGCACGGACTTCGGCTCGGTCACCTCCACGCGGTTGACGAACCATGCGCGCGGCAGCGCGTTGTCCAGTTGCATCACCACGGCGGGCGTTGCGCCCCCCTTGCCGTCGGAGGTCTGGCGCTCACGCGACTGGAACACCGGCGTCATCCCCTCGGCGATCATCCCGCCGGCAACGATGTACTTCGTGTTGAGCATGCGCCATGCGAGCGGCGAGGTCGGGATCTGGCCGTTGCCGGCGGAGTCCAGCAGGTCCTGCACGATGCGCATCTTCGCGGCATGATAGCCGAGAATGTGCTCGTGCAATTGACGCGCCACGAAGTTCGGGTTCTCGACCGTCAGGTCCATGATGCGATACTTCGTCGTGTCCTTGTGCAGGAAGGCGTCCACGTCGGTCGGCGTGAACGGACGGAACGCTTCCTCCTTGGGCACTGCGTCCATCGCGCGGTAGTCCACGCGCCACAGATCCACGATCAGAATGGCGAACATCGCCCCCATGAAGAGCGTGTACGAGACCTTCCGATTCATGTACAGGTAGGCGAGCAGCAGCGTTGCGCAGCCGAAGACGAGGGAGAGGATCCAATCGAGCTGCATCGTCTTGAAGATGAAGTCCTGCAGCTGCGTCAGGTAGCTGAGGTTCTTCGCCTTGGCGGCGGCCTCGATCGCTCCCATATAGCCGGTCTTCATCACGTTCACCAGGATCAGGCCGAACAGCATCAGGCCGCCGAAGCCGATCAATCCCCGCAGCAGTTTCTTCGCGAAGACCTGCGCATCCTCGCGTTCGCGCAACTCCGCCAGCGCCATCAGTCCGAAGCCCGCGAGGATCGGCAGCACGAACTCCAGCATGATCAATGCCGGGCTAGGCGCACGGAAGTTGTTGAAACGCGGGACGTTGTTGTAGATCAGGTTGAACAGCGCCGGGAAATTGCCGCAGAATGAGAGT
>CAZJYH010000645.1:0-3245 GCA_964549365.1 uncultured Alphaproteobacteria bacterium | reverse complement strand
GCCGACGGCTTCCGCGAGATCGTGGTCACCGGCGTCAACGTGGGGGACTTCGGGCGCAGGACCGGTGAGACGTTCGGTGACCTGCTGATTGCGCTGCACGACGTCGACGGATTGGAGCGCCTGCGCATCAGTTCCATCGAGCCCAACCTGCTCACCCCCGCGATCATCGAACTGGCGGCGCGGTCCGACCGCATGGTGCCGCACTTCCATGTTCCGCTGCAGAGCGGCTCCGACGCCGTCCTCGGCCGCATGCGCCGCCGCTACCGCAGCGCGCTCTACCGCGAGCGCGCCGAGATGATCGTAGGCCAGATGCCCGATGCCGCGATCGGCGTCGACGTGATCGTCGGATTTCCGGGCGAGACCGACGCGCACTTCGAGGAGACGTTCTCCTTCCTGCACGAACTCCCCGCCGCCTACTTCCACGTGTTCACCTACTCCGAGCGGGAGAACACCCCGGCCGCCGCGTTCGGTGAGGTTGTGCCTGTGAACGTGCGCCGCGAACGAACACGTCGCCTGCGCGCGCTCTCGGAACTGAAACGATCGGCATTCGCGGCGCGCTTCGTGGGACACGTGCGCCCGGTACTCTTCGAACACGGCGACGGGAACGGTGGGCCGCTTGCGATGGGCTTCACCGACAACTACGTGCGCGTCGGGGTTCCGTACCATGAGGCGCTGCCGAATCGGATCGTGCGTGTGCGCCTCGGCGAGTTCGGAGGGGAACATTCCGCCGGGGAGATCATGGATGACCTCGCCGCGTTCCTTCCGGCCGGGCCCGAGGGCCTTCGCCTTCCGGTGTTGAACGTGATCGCCTCATGAGCATGCCCGCCGCATCACAGCGACGGGTGCGGATCTGCGCCGCAGCTTTTCTCGCGGCAGCGCTGATCGCTGCCGCCCTCATCGTTCCCCTGAACGCTCGCCGCCCCGTTCCCGGTTCACAGCCCGTTCCCAACCTCGAAGCTCGTCTGCGCGCGCACATCGACTCGCTCGTGTTCGCCGGCGGAACGCGGAGCCGTGTGGTTTTCACGAGCGGCAACACCTGGAGCGTGCACTACGTGCTGCGCGCGATGCGGCGCGCTACCTCCGACGTCCGCGCCGACACGTTCATGGTGCGCCGCCGCTCGAATCCGTCCACGCCGCTTGTGAATGCGGTTGCCGTGTTGAAGGGGCGAAGCGATTCGGTGCTGGTGATCTGCGCGCACATCGACGCCTCGGCCAGCCGCGACTTCACCGTTCGCGACGGCGGTTGGGAACGCAACTGGATGCGCCGCGCCGCACCCGGCGCCGACGACAACGCAACCGGAATCGCCGCGATGCTGGAGACGCTCGATCTGGTGGCGCATGCCGGAACGCCGCCGCGTTACACCATGATGTTCGTGGCATGCAACGCCGAGGAACGCAACCCGGACTACGCCGGCCTCTCGCACCGAGACGGCCACCATCTCGGCAGCCGACGCCTCGCGGCCATGCTGCGCGAACGTGGGATGAAGGTCCGCGGGGTGATCGCCATGGACATGGTGGGATGGAACCCGGGGGGAGATTACACGCCGGTCTTCTCCACCGGGCGTTCGGCGTGGCTGGCGCGCGATCTGGGCGCGACCCGCGATGCCTTGAAACTGCGGCTCGGGCTCGGACTGGGGGCGGGGGGCTGCAACAAGAGCGACAACGAGTCCTTCGACCGCCTCGGCATTCCCGCCGTGCTGCTCATGGAGAGCTGTGCCCCCTGGCGCTTCGACGGCCGGCATCCACGCAACCCGACCTACCATACCGGCCGCGATCTGCCGAACTGTATCACCTGGAGCATCCTCCTGAAGGTCACACGCCTGGTGGCAGCCTACGCCATGCGGGGGTGAGGGAATGGGCGGTCGCTCCTCGCGCAGTATCCCATCTGACCGAAACCACAAACAGCGCATCACCGTGAGAGTCGTCTGCATCTCCGACACGCATGGATTGCACCGGGAAGTTGCCGTCCCGGAGGGCGATCTGCTCCTGCACGCCGGCGACATCACCTCGCGCGGCAGCGAGCAACAGATCCGTGAGTTCAACGCGTGGTTCAGCGCCTTGCCGCATCGCCATAAGGTCGTCATCGCCGGGAATCACGACTTCCTGTTCGAGAACGATCCGGATCGCGCGCGGGCGCTGATCACCGGGGCGACGTATCTCGAGAATGAAGGGACGACGATCGAGGGGATGCACTTCTGGGGAAGCCCGATTCAGCCCTGGTTCCACAACTGGGCGTTCAACCGGGCACGCGGCGAGGAGATCCGCCGGTACCGGCGCATGATCCCGGACGATGTGGAGATCCTGATCGTGCACGGGCCGCCGCACGGGATCGGCGATCGGACGATCCGCGACGAACATGTCGGCTGCGCGGATCTGCTGCAACGCATGGGCGAGCTGACGCGGTTGCGGCTGGTCATATTCGGGCATATCCACGAGGCGTATGGTGTCTACGAATTCCATGCGCAGGACGGGCGCGCCGTCCCATGCATCAATGCGTCCGTGTGCGATGTGCGCTATCGGCCCGTCAATCCGGCGATCGTGGTGGAGATGTGAGCGCGGCCGCCCGGGCGGGCCTATGCGGCATTATCGTCGTCGAGCATGTGTGGGGTCTCCAAATCGTCGAAGCGTGGAAATTCCGGATGCTCATTGAATCGAACGGATGTCGCGACGCCGCCTGCCTACTCGTACTCAAGCTCATTGCTGATCGTCACGGCCAGCGTCTCCTCGTCCACCGAAATCACGAGCGCGTTGGGGCGACAGCAGACGGCGCAATCCTCCGTGTACTCCTGATGGTATCCGCCTTCGAGGTCGAGCAGCGTCTCGTTCGTCTCGCCGCACGCCGCGCAGGCATATGGCACAGGCGTCAGCTCCGCGCGCGAGGCCGTCACCGGCGCGTCGTCGCGGTCGCCCCAGGGGTCGAAATCGTCGTCGTCGATGTGGTCGTCGGGAGGGAGGATGTTCATGGGGTACGAGTTTCAAGTTTCAAGTTCCAAGTTCCAAGTTCAACGTTGCAAATTCCAGATTCCAAAACTCGGAGCTTCTTGTGGCTTTGTTGCATAATGCATCCTTCGTCAATGGCCTTCTCTTCCGAAACACCCCCGATATCAGCGCCGTGATATTCTTCTCCCCCTCTTTTCCAAAGCATGTCCTGTCGCAGATCCCGATGTGTCGGGGAGCATCGCGAAGGAAGGGGGCCGGCCCCGATGAGTACATCGGGGGGCAGGGAGTTCCCATGAAAGCAATGC
>CAZJYH010000644.1:0-3262 GCA_964549365.1 uncultured Alphaproteobacteria bacterium | reverse complement strand
CCTCGAAGCGCCGGTACGCCGAGACGATGCGCGCGATGTGATCGTCCGTGAGGAAGCTCTGCGCGCGTTCGCGCGTCACCTCCCCCACGGCGTTGATGAGGAGGATTTTCCCCTTGCGCGCCCTCGGCTTGGCTGCGCGGCAGATCACCACGCACGCCTCCATCGGCGAGTTGTAGAAGAGGTTCGGCCCGAGGCCCAGCACGCACTCGATGGTGTCCGCCTCGATCATCGCGCGGCGCATCTCCTCCTCCTCCCGCCGGAACAACACGCCGTGCGGGAAGAGGATGGCGCAGCGCCCGCTCTTCGGCGCGAGGCTGGCGAGGATGTGCTGCCAGAAGGCGTAGTCCGCGCGCCCCTGCGGCGGCGTGCCGAACGCGTTGCGCCCCCAGGCGTCGCGCGCGAACGCGTCGCGGTCCCACTGCTTGATGCTGTAGGGGGGATTGGCCAGCACCACGTCGAAGCGCATCAGCCGGTCCGCCTCCAGCAGCTTCGGCTCGGCGAGCGTGTCGCCGCGCACGATGCGGAAGTCCTCGATGCCGTGCAGGAAACAGTTCATGCGGGCGATGGAGCTGGTCATCAGGTTGCGCTCCTGCCCGTACAGCCGCACGGTGCGCCACTCCTTCCCCCGCTTGCGCAGATGCGCGACGGCCGAGAGGAGCATGCCGCCGGAGCCGCACGTGGGGTCGTAGATCGATTCCCCCGGCTTCGGCGCCAGCATCTCGGTCATCAGATGCACCACCGTGCGGTTCGTGTAGAACTCCGCCGCCGTGTGCCCCGAGTCGTCGGCGAACTTCTTGATCAGATACTCATACCCCTGCCCCAGCTCATCCTCCGGCAGGTTCGCCACCGTCAGCTCCAGCGAGGAGAAGTGCTCGATCAGGTCGCGCAGCATGGCGTCGGAGAGCCGCTCCTTGTTCGTCCACTGCGCGTCGCCGAAGATGCCGTACAGCTTCTCCGGGTTGGCCGTCTCGATGGCCCGCATCGCCCGCGCGAGCGCCGCCCCCACATCGCGCGCCGTGCCGCGCACGGCACTCCACCCCGCCCCCTCGGGAATCTGAAACCGGTGATTCTCCGGGTACGCCGCAAAGGCCGCGTCGCCGCCGGACTCCGCCAGCGCCGCGCGCGTCTCCTCGGCGAACACGTCGCACAGGCGCTTGTAGAACAGCAGCGGGAAGATGAACTGCTTGTAGTCCCCCGCGTCGATCGTGCCGCGCAGCAGCACGGCGGCACCCCAGAGGTAGGATTCGAGCTGTTGTTGGGAGATGGGAGTCATTTGGCAAGCACCCTCTTGAACCACAATATGGCGGCTTCGCCCTCCTTGCGCACAACCTGATCTACATTGCGGCTGTGGCGAATACCGTTTCGCAGCTCCGCCAGTTGGTCGAATTTCCCGACGAGCGCTTCCTTTGTGACAAACTGCGATTCAAAGTGCGGCCACAGCACCTTGCTGGTGATCGTATCCTGCAATTCACGCAGATCGAAATGTTCCAGCTTGCCTTCCAGGCGCTGGTACCGATCGACGTCCAGGGCGGCGTTCTTGCGAGCCGCACGCTGGATCCGCTCGTCCACCTTCTGCGCGATGTGTGATGGGAGAAGCGTCGCATCACCACGGAGTGCTGTATCCACAAGCTTTCGGATATCCAGTTCAACCCGTTCCACGTCGGCATCCAGCTCACGCAAGTGTGGCGCAAGATCGAGCCGATCCTTGATGAGAAGATCTTCGATCGCATCCAACAAGGTGCGCTGGCGCACCGCAATGAACTCCTCGAAGTCATCCGGGCCGAACGGATCGCGCAGCAGGATGTCGCAGGCTGCAGACGAGATGAAATGTGATTCCAGTACGGTGCGCACCGTGTTCTCGCCGCTCTTGGCGATCATCTCGGGCAGATAAGCATTCGGCAGGCGGTCTCTGATCACCTGGCGATTCGTCGCGGTGGTCAGCGGCGTTCTGTTCAATATCGAATTGATGAGACCGCCTGGAATCTGCTTCTTCCCCCAGGAATCGGGAACAATATGATGATCGTCAAGGTCGCCGTGCTGCGGGACGTCACCAGTCATCCAATCACGTGCGCCCTGCAGCACGAGGAGATTGAAGATTCCATTATACACGGAGGTGCCGCGTTTGGTCTCCTTGCGCAGATCGAGATTGCGAAAACGCTGTTTGAAGTCGAGGACCAATTGCGGCTCTGCGTCGTCGTGATCAAACCATACCTTCATATCGAGAAAATCTCGAGCGCTGGTCGACTCCACCGAACCGGAATAGCGATTATTGAAAACCGACCCCCAATACCAATGGCGCAACTTCCTGCGCGCATCCAACTGCCGTGCGGGTTCGATGGTTCGCATATGCGCACGCAAGGCCGCGAACACAGGAAGGATTGAGACGTATGGCATGTACGCAGAACTGACCACACCATACTCGTGCGGGTGCTTCAGCAAGTCGATGGCGAATACGAGCGCGTCGACGGCCTGATCCCATCGCGTCTGAAAATCATCGATGCCGCGGATGAGAACCTCTCGGCGCCGAGTGCCGTCAGCATCGCGCACCGGCTTCTCCTGTCCGGGTATAAGGAAATAGAGATACTTCGGCGAACAATATGCCTGTCGAAGAATGCTCATCACCTGGAGGATATACACGTTCATCTTTTCGGTATCTACTCCATCCAGACGTGGTTCCGCGCTACGCCACATGTATTTCAACCGAAGCCCCTTGGGCTTGAGGAGAGCATTGATGAGGTCGAATGCGTCGAGCCGGACGCCGCGACTGTTGATCTGCGTAAAGATGTCGCAGACCTTGTCGACGGCGATATCCTTATCGAGCTCGATGTAGGAAATCTGGTAACGCTCCGTGATGGCGCGTAAATGATCACCGAACTCCGTGGCATTGACAACATGCACATCCATCTGTGCCGCCGCGGCATTATCGCCGGCAGACCTGTATTCGTTCGCCTTGTTCTCCCAGAATCGTCGATAATCCTGGACCCAGGAGCCCAATTCCCAACCACCGCTCCCCATCACCGACAGGGGGAATATGTGCGATTCGAACTGGGATTCACGACTGGCGAGGAGTCTGGTCCAACGTTTCGTATACCTCTCGTAGCCGAACGCTTCATCATGGTCCTCGGCCATGAACCTGTCTACCTTGATGAAGTACGAGGCGCGGTTCTGACGACCGGGCAGGACCTTGTCAGGCGCGAGAAACGCATAGAGCGCCGCAGTCAGCCGTTGCTGCCCGTCGAGTACAATGTATTCCGGTCTGCTC
>CAZJYH010000643.1:0-3270 GCA_964549365.1 uncultured Alphaproteobacteria bacterium | reverse complement strand
CGAACGGCGGCGCCGAGAGCCCCGGCAACAGAATCGCCACCAGCCCGCCGAGCGCGAGGCAGAACCCGACGATCCCCAAGCCGCGCATTCGCTCACCGGAGAAGAGGCCGTATCCGATCATCGTTGCCTGCACGGCGCCGAACAGAAGCAGGGCCCCGACGGCCGTGCGCAGCGTCACGTAGGCGAACGAGAAGCCGGCGGCGTACGCGACGAAGAGCGCACCCGCCGTAGGCCAGTTCCCGCGCGGCCTCGCCGTGCCGCCGCGCAACCGCACGATCAGCCAGAGCACGAGCGCGCCGGAGAGGATACGAATGGAGGTGAACGAGGCCGCGTCGACGGCGGTGTTCTTCAGCGCCAGACGGCACAACAGCGAGTTGGCCGCGAACGCGATCATCGCAAGTGTGGAGAGAAGTACCGTTCGCATCGCGGCGGTCATGGTCATCGGCGAACCTTCATTCGAACGCGGAGGCATGTGGGCATCAGAACGGTCCCGCCTCTCCGTCCGGGCTCGCGAGCACGATGGCGTAGCCGTTCGGATCGCGCAGCCAGATCTCCCGGTGGTTCGGGCCGCCGTCTCCATCCGGAGGGTTGCGATGCGGCGGCAGAATGATCTCCGCTCCCAGCTCATGAACGCGCTCGACGGCGGCGTCGAAGTCGTCGATCTCGAACCAGAGCAGCACGCCGTTGCCGTACGGCCGCGCTTCGGGATCGCCGATCGGGCCATGATGGTGGTCCACCTCCCATTTGTGCAGCTGGAGGATCAGCGTATCGCCGTGTTGCAGCCGTTCATATTCCGGGCCGCCGTGCGCGCTGCGGCAACCGAGCAGGCGCTGGAACCATCGGCTCGTGGCCTCCACGTCGGCGACGGCGAGAAGCGGTTGTGGGCGCATGGGAAATCTCCCTTCGTGTCTGCGATGAAGAATGAACGGCCGGGGAACGACAACGCCCTCCCCTCCATGTTGTACCGGAGTCGACCCCGGCATCCAAGCACATCAACCGGCGAACGGTCGCGATGTCAGCCGCACATCGACGGATGCATGGTCCCGGAGTCAACTCCGCGACAACATCCACTCGCCGACTTCTGCGTTCCGACTTCCGATTTCTGCCTTCCGCCTTCAGACTTTTTCTCTCCTCTCTCCTCGTCCCTCAAACTTCTGCCTTCAACACTCTGCCTTCAGACTTTTTCTCTCCTCTCTCTTCGTTCCTCAAACGTCCGCCTTCGGTTCCACCCCCTTCATTCCGTCCCCACCCGCTTCACCATGTTCGCGAAGTCGTCGCGATGCCGGAACCCGAGCTTCGCATAGAAGCCGCGCGTGAAGGAGTCGGCCGCCATGCGGTTGTTGAGCATCAGGCGGGCGCAGCCGCGTTCGCGGGCGCGGCGTTCGACCTCGGCGATCAACCGGCTCCCGAGCCCCGCGCCGCGCATCGCGCGATCGACGATGAGATCGGAGATGTAGGCCTCGGTCCCCGCGAGCATCGGGAAGGGGATCCAGTGCACGGCAACGTAGCCGGCGATCCTCCCCTCCCGCTCCGCCACGATCACCTCCCGCTCCGCCGATTCGAGGCACAGCCGCACCGCGCGTTCGACGGCATCGGCATCAATCGCGGCGCCGCGCTCATCCATCGCATGCGCGATCACCAGCTCGACAACACCGGTTACATCGGCCGCGTCCGCTCCGCGCGTCCGTGCCTCGTTCATGATCTCATGGTTGGCCATCTCTGTACATCCAATCTTCACGCGCGAAGTTACGCGCCGTCGACGGCATCGTAAAGCCCGACGCGGCCTGCCGCCGGAGGATCACCAACGGCAACGCCTTCGGTTCAGAGGCAGGAACCGCCGACAGCCGCGCCACGGCTGCGCATAGTTCGCGAGACGGGCTCTCGATCTGTACGGCAATCGGGCGGACGTCATCCTACAACAACGGGGCCGCGCGGATGATATACCGCGCGGCCCTCGATCCATCCACCATCGATCCGAGGGCGGGCATCGAGGCCCGCCGACCGAACCAACACCCGGCGTGCGAGGCCTACCGCCCCGTCACCACCACACGGTGCATAGCGCGCGTCTTGCCGCAGACCACCTCCACGAAGTACGCCCCGGCCGCCCAGCCGTCGGTCGGCACGGTGATCTCCGCCGCCGTCGAAATCGAGCCGTTGCGGTACACCGTCCGCCCCGACACATCGGCCACGGTCAGCTCCACGCTCCCGCACTCGGGCTTCAAACCGGTGATTATCAGGGCCGTGCCGGAGGCTGTGGGATTCGGAAAGACACGTACACCGGAGATCGCATCGGGGTCCGCGACGCCGGCGCCGCCGGCACCGCCGTTGCCGCCGCCGTTCCGCTCATGCGTTACCGGCAATGCGTAGCACAATTGCTGGTTCCAGTCGTTCCCAACCCGCGTGAACACCGGGTTGCAGACGATTCCGTAGGCGAAGTTCGAGACGGTCGGGCAGTTCTTCGTGAAGTTTGCCGCCGCGGGCGTAACCGTCAACGGGGTCTCGTTGCAGCCGCTCGTCCGGTTCACCCGAGCCTTGACGAAGTACATACTGCGCGGATCACCGGCGGCGAGCAGGTTCGGGCTCTGAGTGTACCCACCGATCACATAGCCGGGGGTCTCCGTCGCGGTGCTGCGCGCGCAGACGCCGACGGACGTGCCCCAGTCGCGCGCGGTACCACCGTACACCATGCCGGTGTTCGGAAGCAGGAGCCCGGCCGGCCCCAACTGGAACTCCTTCAGGTACATATTCTCCCCGGTCACGGTCCCGGCCGGGCTGAGGACGGTAACGCCGGAGACAACGATGCGCCCGATCGGCAGCCCGCCGACGTTGCTGCGCACCTCCTGCACGTCGGACGCCACGTCGATGCCGGTAGTGGCGTCGCCGAACCAGCAATCCGCGCGCTGCGGGTCGCAGATCTTCGGCGTCAACTGCAGCAGCACGGCCTCGGAGTTGGTGCCGGCCGGCGGCCGACTGTTGGTTGAGCCGCATGCGATGAAATCACCCTGATAGGGCGCCGCGGCCGTCGTGCGAAGCTCGCGGATCCGATAACACGCCTCGCTGTTGGCGAAGCCGTACGTGGCACCGCCCTGCGGCGCGAGCCCGATGGTACCGTTGGTCCCGTTGACCCGCGCGGCGAAGATGTCGATCGCTCCGGCTCCCCACGATGTGGTGCCGCCGATCGCGAACAGATCGCCCGTCGTGCCGGCCGGCCCGCCCACGGTGGCCACGGCGACGGAAAAGAAGTAGTCGTCGCCGTTTTGCGCACCGCGT
>CAZJYH010000642.1:290-3270 GCA_964549365.1 uncultured Alphaproteobacteria bacterium | reverse complement strand
AACGTCGAGCGCCTCGCCGATGACCACGCCAAGGCTCGGCTCTTCGCCGAAGTCCTGATTGGCGCATCGAACGTGCAGGTCATCAACCGTCCCGAGACGAACATGGTGCTCTTCGCCGCCGACGGGATCGCGGCCGGTGAGTTCGAGCGCCGGATCGCGGAGCACGGCACGCTCGTCTCCGCCGCGTTCAAGGGGACGCTGCGCGCGGTGTTCCACAAGGACGTGAGCACCGCCGACGCCGAGACCGCCGCCGCGGCCGTGCGCGATGCGGCGATGGGCTGACCCATACCCGCAGAAACTCGGAAAGGAACCATCAGGATCTTCATGGGGTCGCGGTGATCTCGTGGGTTCTCCGTATGGTTTCCCAATTTCGCATGCCGAACTCCTCAATCCACGGGCCTCAATGCATACAGTATCGAGCACAACCCTCTGCATCTACCATGCGCCGTGCAACGACGGCTCCGCCGCCGCCGCCGCGCTCGCGTATCGCCTCACGGACTCGGAGACGGACCCGACGTTCGATGTGCGGTTCGTGCCGCTCGCCTACACCACCGAGTGGAACGAGCCATTGCCGCGGAATCTGTTGGAGAACCTGGTCTGCCCCGATCATCCGGTGACGGCCATCTACATGGTCGATGTGGTGATGTCCGAAGTGAAGTACAACCAGATCCTCGAACACCTGCGGGCGATCGGTCGGCTCGGTGCCGACAAGCCGCCGACCGTCGCCATCGACCACCATGTCTCCGCGATGGAGAAGCAGGAGGAGCTGCGCGCGTTCTGCGACGAGACCTATATCCGGATCGGCCCCGGCCTGAGCGGCGCCACGCTGGTGTGGCATTACTTCAACGAGCGCAGGGGACAGGATCTCGCGATGCCGATCCTGCTCGAGTACGTGGCCGATCAGGACATCTGGGAGTGGAACCTGCCGGACTCACACGAGGTGAACGCCGCGCTCAACGTGCTCGACGGCACCGTGGAGTCGATGGCGGCGGAGCTGAACGAGTCGATGCAGGCCCCGGCCGAATGGTTCGAGGCGCGCCGGGCCGAGGGGCGCGCAATCACCGACATGGTGCACGCGCAGGTGCTCCGCAGCGCGCGCAATGTGGTCGACCTTCCGCTGCGCGGCGGCGGTGGTAGGCTTCTGGTGGTCAACGCAACGTCCTTCAGCTCGGAGCTGGGGAATCACCTTTGCGAGCATCACCCCGATGCCCCGAACACCGTGGCGCTGATCTACAGCCTGCACGAGAACTGGTCGGTGCGCTGCTCGTTCCGTTCCATCGACGGCGGCGCCGTCAACGCGCGCGCTCTGGCCGAACGATACGGCGGCGGCGGGCACGACAACGCGGCCGGCTGCCGGTTCGCGACGTACGAGGAGTTTCGGGGAGCGGTGGAGGAGATGACCGAAGGGAAGAAGAGCGAGGATTGAGGATGGAGAAAGACTGCAGGGAGTATACTCTGGGGGTGAGCCGTTTCGGCCTCGCCCATCACAACGTGTCGCTCGCCGAAGATCTTGATCGGTCCGGGCGACCTGCGTTGCGCCGACCCACCACCCACGGTCCCGCGTGCAAAGAGGCGCACGGATGAACCTCACTCCCCGTCGTCGCGATCGGCGCGGCTGAAGTCCACCACGTTCCGGCGCCAGAGCAACCCCGTGGTCCCGACCGCTTCATCGGTGACGATGCGCGGCGAGGTGAAGCGGTGCGATCGAAGGATATTCTCCATCATCATCACCAGCGTGGCGCAATGCTCATCGTTTCTGGTGTAGACGGTGATGAACTTTCCCTGCTGGCGGCCGGGCATTGCGTGGAGGTCGTACGGAGAGCGGACGTACTTGTGCCATTCCTTCCGCTCATGCAGCATCGGGAGAAGCAGCCGCGCGATCCGCACGCAATTGATGCGGGTCGCCGAGACGTGGATCTTCCAGCCTCCGGCCGGATTCAGCCGGTCGCCGATGATATCGCCCGCGGCCATGAAGATGCGCTGCGAGTCGTAGCGCAGCCCGCCGACGCTGATCTCCTGATCGATCGCGGTCGCCACGCCGAGTTCATCGGCCAGATAGTTCAGTGCGATGCGGTACTTCTGGAGTTTGTCGTTGGGGAGGTCGAAGATGCAGCGTTGAACAAGGTCGATCCGGGCGTCGGAGAGCGTGCGCCAGTCGTTGCCGCGCCGCTCGTCGTACTCGCCGCCGAGCGCATCGATCAACGGCTCCAGCGAGCTCAACTTGAAGCGGCTGAAGCTGGAGTTGACCGACTTCAGCAGGCGCTTGAATTGCTTGATGGAGAAGGGCATGTCGTTGAATTATGAATGACGAATGGAGAATCGGGGAACCGAACGTCATGTCATGCCGTGTGGTTCCGCATTCAGAATTCAGCATTCGTCATTTCAACTCCTCGGCGTTCCACGGACCGGTGCGCTTCGCCGTCTCGGTGCGGACCCGCTCCACGAGGTCCGAGCCGACGGCGGGCGCCTTGTTCCCCCAGCTCGATCGGACGTACGAGGCAACGATGGCGATCTCTTCGGAGGTCATGATATCCTTCATGCCGGGCATCACGCCGTTGTACTTCACGCCGTGCACCGTTGCCGGACCGACCATGCCGTGCAGCACGATGCTCACCATCAACGCGGGATCGCCCATCACATGCTCGGCGCCGATAAGGGGAGGGTAGGTGTCCGCGACGCCCTTGCCGTCGTCCTGATGGCACATGGCGCATCGATTCTGATAGATGAACTTCCCCTCGGTCGCGATCTGTTCGGCGTTTCCCCCGGAGCCGCCGCGCGCGGCGTTCAGGCCCAGATAGATGGTCGTGCCGGCCAGCAGCACGAAGGCGGCAACAGCGAAGACGATGATGCGGAAACGGTTTTCCGGTGCGGTGCGGGGAGCCGACTCGCCGCTGTTCAATTCGCTCATGTTCCTCTTTGACGCTCTACGGGGTTGAAGTCTCGATGGTCACCGTGCGCGAATAGAACCGGCCTTCCGGAA
>CAZJYH010000642.1:0-280 GCA_964549365.1 uncultured Alphaproteobacteria bacterium | reverse complement strand
GCCGATCACCTGATCCACCTTCGCCTTCAGATGTCCCGACACCGATTGCGCGCGCTGCTCCGAGAGCGTCTGGTTCAGCTCATCGGAGCCGAGCATGTCGGTGTAACCGATCACGCCGGCGTGCGCGCTCGTATCGGAGCGGGTGTTGACGAGGTCAATAGTACGAAGATGCTCCGGACGAAGTTGTGCGCTATTGAAATCGAAGAGGATGAGGGAGTAGGAGCCGGTGCCGAAGCGGACATCGCTCAGGTTGTTGACCCACTTAAGCGGGAGCGAGGTG
>CAZJYH010000641.1:0-3276 GCA_964549365.1 uncultured Alphaproteobacteria bacterium | reverse complement strand
CTCAACTCCGGCAGTGAGTCGTCGCGGCGTTGACTCCGGAACCCGGTCTTCTCGGACTGCCGGAGTCAACTCCGGCAGAACAGGACTGGGTGCTCGGGTACAACGGGCGCACAATATGCGGCGCTCAACTCCGGCAGTGAGTTGTCGCGGCGTTGACTCCGGGACCTGTGCTGACATCGACGCCACACGCCGCGTTCACTCACCGTCACGGATGCGCGGCCGCCGCCGCTCTTCATTCCAACATCGGCCTGCGTATCTTTCCGATCAAAAAGGACTCGATGCCGCGCTACAAGCTTCTTGTGGAGTACGAGGGAACGCGTTACTCCGGGTGGCAGATTCAACAGGGGGTGAAGACCGTTCAGGGGGCGCTGATACACGCGGCGCGAACGGCGTTCGGTGATGTCGGGGAACTATCCGGTTCCGGTCGCACCGACGCGGGCGTGCACGCGCTCGGGCAGGTGGTGCACATGGATCTGCCGGAGCAGGTGCAACTGACGCGCCTGATCTATGGGATGAACGACAACCTTCCGCACGACGTCAACGTGATCGCCGCCGCCGCCGCCGACCGCCGCTTCCATGCCCGCCACGACGCGATCGGAAGAAGCTACACGTATCAGATCTCCACGCGCCGCACGGCATTCGGCAAGCCGTTCGTCTGGTGGATTCGCGACGTGCTCAACCTCGGCGCGATGCGTCGCGCGGCGCTTGCGGTGGCCGGCATGCACGACTTCCAATCGTTCACCGACATGCTCCCCTCCGAGGGTTCGATGCAGGTGCTGGTGGAGTCGCTGGAGATCGCGGAGACGGGTGATATGGTGGTGATCCGGGTGCGTGCCAGCCACTTCCTTCGCAAGATGGTGCGCCGCATCGTCGGCACGCTGGTGGAGGTCGGTCGGGGCAGCCTGCAACCGGCGGCCGTGGCCGAGGCGCTCGAGAATCCGGGTGTCGTCGCGATGAACTACACGGCCCCGCCGTCGGGGCTGTTCCTCGATCAGGTGATCTACAAGGGGGAGCGTTTCCGCGCCGATCTCGGCCCCGTGATGATCGTGGCCGATCCGCTGCAGTACGGGTAGCGCCGATCCCGGAGCTGCCCCCCGGCGCCTCGTGCGGTCGCCTCGCGCCGCCGCCTCGCGCCGCCGCCTTCGCGCGGTTCGTTTTCATTCCATTCTTCCACGAATCTCCGTTCATGTCCTACTACGTCGACGTCGCGCTGCCGGTGCCACTGTTCCGGACGTTCACCTACGCGGTGCCGGAGGCGTGGCGTGACATGGAGCTGACAGGGATGCGGACGTCGGTTCCGTTCGGCCGCCGTACGATGACCGGTGTGATCGTGGCCGAACGCGAGAGCACCGACGTGAAGGGCGTTCGCGAGCTGCTGGACCTGATGGACGCGGTGCCGCTCTTCACGCCGGAGATGCTTCGCTTCGCGGATTGGATGAGCCACTACTACGTGGCGCCGCTCGGTGAGACGCTCCGCTCGATGATGCCGCAGGGGATGGCGCCGGAGTCGACGCAGCGCGTGATGCTGGCCGGGCCGGAGGTGTTGGAGGAAGTGTCGTCGATTCGAAGGACCGCGCCGCGTCAGGCAGCCATCCTCGTTGCGCTCGGCGATCACCCGCGCGGCGTGACGGTGGGATATCTCAGGAAGAAGGTGGGCGCGGAGAACCTGTCGGCGCAGCTGGAGGCGCTGGAGCAGAAGGCCTACATCGTCCGGACGGCGGAGGGAGCGAAAGGGACCGCGGCGAAGAAGGTGCGCGGGGTGCGCCTGCGCCCGGAGCTGCCGGCCGACGACGACCGGCTGCGGCGCCTGTTCGACGAACTCGATCGCACCGCGCCGAAACAGGCGGCGATCCTGCTGGTGCTGCACGCGCGGGCCTCGCGCGACGCGGATGCGTTTCTCCCGGCGGCCGAATTGCTCGCCTCGGCCGGCGCGTCGGACTCCTCGTTGAAGGGGCTGTTCGAACGCGGGGTGATAGAGATGCGGGAGATCGAGATCTCGCGCGAGGAGGTGCTGGCCGTCGATCCGACGGACGACGAGCTGGACGAACGTTATGCCGGCGGGCCGCTCGCGGCGCGCGGCGAGGTGCACACGCCGCACGGGGTGGGAACGACGATCGTCCCGAACGTCGCACAGCAGGCGGCGATCGATGCGGTGACGGCCGCGATGGACGGCGAGGCGTTTCGCACGTTCCTGCTGCACGGCGTCACCGGATCCGGCAAGACGCAGGTGTACATCGAGACGATCCGCCACGCGATCGGGCTCGGGCGCACGGCGATCCTGCTGGTGCCGGAGATCACGCTGACGGTGCAGCTTGTGGAGCGCTTCGTTGCGGTGTTCGGCGAGCGCGTGGTGGTGCTCCACAGCCGGATGTCGCCCGGTGAGCGATACGACGGCTGGCGCCGCGCCGCCTCGGGCGGGTGCGATGTGGTGATCGGCGCGCGCTCGGCGCTCTTCGCCCCGCTGCGGAACCTCGGGGTGATCGTGGTGGACGAGGAGCACGAGGCGAGCTACAAGCAGTACGACGCGCAGCCGCGCTACAACGCCCGCGATGCCGCCGTGGTGCGCGCGCAGTTGGAGGGGGCGGTGGCCGTGCTTGGTTCGGCGACGCCGTCGATGGAGTCGTACTACAATGCGCAGCGCGGCAAGTATGTCTTGTTGGAATTGCCGGAGCGCGTCGACAACGCGCGCGAGCCGAAGATCGTGGTGGTGGACACCGTCACCGCCCGCAACCAGAACCTGATGCGCGGCGCTCTGTCGGTGCGGCTGTTGAAGGACATCCAGGAGCGGCTGGACAGGAAGGAGGGGGTGATCCTCCTGCAGAACCGCCGTGGGTTCGCCACGCGCCTGGAGTGCATGGCATGCGCCCACTCCCCCAACTGTCCGCACTGCGCGGTCACGCTCACCTACCACAAGTCGCGCGAGGAACTGCACTGCCACTACTGCGGCTATGTGCGCAAGGCGGAACGGCGCTGCGAGGTATGCGGCAACCACGATCTGCGGCAGCCGGGGGTCGGCACGCAGAAGGTGGAGGAGGAGCTGGAGCGCGAGATGCCGCACGTGAAGCTGCTGCGCATGGATCTCGATACGACGTCGCGCAAGGGGGCGCACAAGAAGATCCTGAGCGCGTTCGCCAACGGCGAGGTGGACGTTCTGCTCGGCACGCAGATGGTGGCGAAGGGGCTGGACTTCTCACGGGTCTCGCTGGTGGGGGTGATCTCAGCGGACATGCAGCTGCTGCTCCCCGACTTCCGAGCGAGCGAGCGCACGTTTCATTT
>CAZJYH010000640.1:0-3279 GCA_964549365.1 uncultured Alphaproteobacteria bacterium | reverse complement strand
GTGCGGCCTATTCGGGCGCGACCACCGGCCATCCATGCAAACTGAGACACTACCCCCGGGTGCTGCTGATGCCGCGCGACGTAGTGCGCCGCGATGCATGCCTCGTAGTCATCGCATGCGATCCGCCGGGCGTGCATATGGTGGGTGCGCATGTCGTCGATACGACGTTCGAACTCCGCGCGAGTTCCCTCGGCACGGAGTCGGATGACGGGGTTGTCTGGGTCCATGGGGTTGCCTCCGAGTACACGCCGGGGGCCGTCGGCGCTCATCGTGGCATGATACAGCGCACGGGGTTGACGGCCAACCATCGCGTGCCGGTTTTGATGAGACGATGTTCGTATCTTCGGCGCGACGATGATCGTGCCTCGCCGCCCGGTGCGACACGATCGATGTTCTTGCGTCCTGCTCCCGATGGTGTGTGGAAGCAGGCGTGAGTTGCGGCTCCGGCCTCAGGGCGCGAGCCGTGGTCACCCCGGCACGAATTCCGTTCCCAGAGTTCAACCTTCGCGCATGGCGCCGGTGCAACGGCGTGCGTTCGTCGCACGGACTGTTCCGATGCGTCGGCCCGTGCCGTGTGCTCGACGCCATGACCGGATCATTCGAACACTTCCGGGCAGATGCCGCCCACGCCGATGATGAGTTCCGTCTCGTCCTGTTCTCGCGGTCGCCCGAGGAGCGCGAGCTGTATCGCAGCGTCTCGGATCGCGTGCTCCCGGCGTTCGAACGCGAGTGCGCCGAACGCGGCGTGCGCCTGCTGCACATCGATCCACAGGCCGGATTGGGAGGGAGCGACGCGTATCACGAGCAGGTGCTGGAGCGCAGCCTCGCGGAGCTGGGGCGTGGTTCGTTTTTCATCGGACTTATCGGATCACGATATCGCCCGACGCAGGGGACGCTCGACTCCTCGCGGCTGAGCGGGCTGCTGGCGCATGAGCCGTGGCTCGAAACCGCGCTGCGTCAGGGGCTCGATGTCGGCGACATCGTGATACATGCCGGGGTGCTGCGCAAGCCCGTGCGCATGCACAACCGTGCGGCGTTCTGTGTGCAGCGGCCGCGCGTGCAACACGGTCAGCAGGGAGCGGCGCATCGGCAGCAGAGGAAACTGGAACAGGATCTGCGCCGGAGCGCGTTCCCCGTCTTCGCCTTCGACGGCGGCGACGATCTCGGCTCGATGCTCGAGGAATGCCTTCGCACGTGGCTGGACCACTGGTTCCCGCTCGCCGCGATCGGCCCGCGTGTCGATCGTGAAGAAGCGGCGCATCTGGAGTTTCGCCAACGCTACTCCCCGAACTACCGCGAACGCCCACGGACGCTGGGCAACCTGGACGCATTCATCGAGGCCGCGGCGCGATCGACGATGTGGATACAGGCTCCGTCCGGTTACGGAAAGACGTCGTTGCTCGTCAACTGGCTGCGTCGCTATTGCGGTGAACATCCCGACGCGTTCGTCATCGAGCATTATGTGGGGGCCACGCCGGTATCACGCGACCTCATCGGGTTCATGCGCCGCGTCCTGGTGCGGATGCGCGAACGGTTCGGCATCGCGGCGGAGGTGCCCGTGCGGTCGGCCGAGATCGTGACGGCGTACAACGAGTGGCTGTCGTATCACCGCCACGAGCCGATTCTGCTGGTCGTCGACGGGATCGATCTGTTCGAGAAGAGCCCGTACGCTGCCTCGGCGCTCCCCGACGTCATCGGCCCGAATCTGCGCATGGTGGTCGCCACGTCGGAGGAACCGAACGAGGCGCTGCGCCGTCGACTCGAGACGGGCGAGCGGATGACCGTGCCGTCGTTGACCGTGCGTGAACGGAGCGCGCTCATCGGCGGGTCGCTCTCCGGGCTTGCCGGACGCTCGCTGCCGCGAATGTCGGCGATGCGCATCGCCCGCAATCCGGCGGCCCATCAGCCGCTGTACAGCGAGCTTGCCGGACGCCTTCTCACCGAGGGAGCGCTCACGATGGGCGAACAGGAGGAGCTGATCGAGTTGTGCGACCGCGCCACCGACATCGACGCCCTTGCCGATCTCGTGCTGCGGTATCGCGCGGCGCGGTGCGGCGATCTGCCGGTTGCACAGTTCATGCGCGCGCTTTGGGCCTCGCGCGGCGGTCTGCTGCGCGATGAGCTGGATGTGATCTGCGGATCGGCCGCGAACGCCGGCGCGCTCCTCGTGGCCTTCGATCTCTGCGTGGCCGAGGGGAGGGGGCTGTATCGTTTCGCCCATGACCATATCCGCATGGCGGTCGAGCGTCGTTTCACGGCGACCGAAAGCGATCGCGAGAGGGCGCACAGGGATCTCGCGGAGTTGTTCAAACGAATGCCCGGCGGCGTTCGGCCGACGCTCGAACGGCCGTATCAACTGGCAAACGCCGGGCGTTCGGCCGCCGGGGCGTTGCTGTCGGAATTGTGTCGACCGGATACGCTGCGGGCCTTCTGGGACGAGGGCCGACAACACGAGCTCCTGTTGTACTGGAGCGGATGCAGCGGCGAGGAGATCGAGCGACGATACCTGGCGAGCCTCGAACGCGACGGGCGCGATCATCATCGGAGTTCGGGGAGCCATCCGCGGATGCTGGCGTTGGTGGGGGCGTTCCTCGCCTTCGCAGGACGCTTCGCAGGGGCGGCGGCCGTGCTCGATGAAGAGCGCCGGTTCGTGCGGGCACGTGTCGGCCGCGACAGCCCGGCCCACGCTTCGTGTCTGACGCGTCTGAGCGAGGCTCTCGTTGCGCTGGGCCGATACCCACGGGCCGAACGATCGCTGCGTACGGCGCTCGACGTGCAGGCGCGCCTGGGCCTGGAGCATGCGGTGGAGCACGCCGAGACGCATCAGCGCCTGGCGGCGGTGCTTGCCGCGCGCCGCCGATACGACGAGGCCGTCGACGCGCTCAACCGCGCGGAGGATATTCTCGGGGCGTTTCTGGCGGTCGACGACGAGCGGCGGATCCGCAACGCCTGCGATCTCGGCGCGCTCTATTACGAGCAGGAGAAATGGAGCGACGCTGCCGACATCCTCGCCACGGCGCTCGAACGATGCGAGCGGATGCTCGGCGAATACCACGTGCTGACGTTGGAGACGCTCAACAACCTGGGCGCCGTCTATGAGCGGCAGAACCTGCTGCCGGCCGCGCGTGAACGGCGCGAACGCGCGCTCCGGATCAGCCGCCGGCTTTTCCCGCCGGGACACTACGAGATCACTTCCCGCCTCAGCAACCTCGGGATGCAGTGCCGACTGGAGCGGAACCACGCGGGCGCCGAAGAGTTGTATCGCGAGGCGCTGGCGCA
>CAZJYH010000639.1:0-3282 GCA_964549365.1 uncultured Alphaproteobacteria bacterium | reverse complement strand
CAAGGAGGCAGTACTATGCCGGTGGGGCATTCATTGCTCAAACTGAGACACCACTAATCCGAGAGCCACGACTATTATCTGAAGCGCGATGGGCATCCGGTGGACGGCGTTGGCTACATCGAGGGAACGGTGCTGGAGCTTGGGTGGAACGATGAGCACATTTTCGCGGGGCGTACTCCCTGTTACGGTGGTGATCCGGACGGACGGATGATCATCGACCTGCGGACGAACGAGATGCGGGGACCGCTGACCGATGAGGCGTTTCGCGCGAGCTTCCCGGCGGCGGCCACCTATCCTGTCACGGAGGCGTGGGAGCGGTTGTAGAGCGTGCGGCGCCGCATCGACTTGCCGTGATGTCCATGCGGCAAGTGCCTGCAACCGGATCGGAGGGGGCTTCCGCTTGTCCGCGCTCGTCGGTTACGGATAGCTGAACGTTCCCGAAACCGTCACGCGTACGGAATCCTTGTAGTCCGGCGGTACGCGCTTGTAGTATTGGAAGTTGAAGCTGCCGGCGAAGCCGCTCCCCCACTGGGAAACGCTTGCCGTACCTGTGGCCCCGTCGGAGTTGAAGCAGTCCTTGCCGATGTTCAACGCGACGTTCAGCGGGTACGTGCCCACGCGTGTGACCGGCCCGAAGTGTACGGACCCGCCCGCCGCGCAGCCGCTGCGGTTCCAGTATATGCTCAGGCCGGTTCCGTCGAACAGATAGGCGGCCGTATCAAGGGTCTGGGCCCCATCTGAATCCGTCACGCTCAAGTTCAGGCGGCCACGCTGGGGTGGTTCGTACGGTTTGTCGGTTCCCGTTCCGGTGATGCGCACCCGTACCCACGTGAAGCCGACCCAATGCTGGATCGAGTAGGGGGCGTACTGCGAAGCGGTATCGAACACGCAGAATCCCAACATCCGTTCACCGGGCGCCAGCTCGATATCCCGCGTGTCGTTGGCGAGCATCTTGTCCGGGCGTTCGAACACGGCGAAGTGCGCCGGGAATCCGTTCCCCCGCACATCGACGGTGATCGGCGAGGAGAGCGACATGCCGTCGACGAGCGGCACATAATCGTTCTGTTCGTTGCGTGCGAGGATCGTGTAGGTGGGGAAGGCATCCTTCCCGAGCGTGCCGGCCGCAAGCTCCTGCCAGTGCGCATCGGCGGTATTCCAGCTTGCAACCGACGTCTTGGCCAGATACACGAAGTCCGTGTAGGGTACCCCCGTCTGCGCGCCGTTGGGTCCCGTGAAATACGAACTATAGAGCCGGAGCTTCGGGTCGTATTCGGCACGTCGATATTGGCCGCTTTCGAACGGGAAATTCGGATCAGCGATGAAGAGCGTGCCGTTGTTCACACCGTAGACCACGACGGCATGGCTTCCTTTCTGGATGCCGACCGGATCGGTTACCAGCATCAACTGCGGCTCATGCGTCATGAGAATCGAATAGGCGAAACACCGCTCCGTCTTCCAGTCGTTCTTCCATTGCCAGTCGATCAGCTTCAAGTTGTCGGCGGAGAAGGTCCAGTCCCGCTGAAGCGCCGAGACGAACCTGATGGCGTCGACGTCGTCGGCCCAGATGCCCGGCGTCTTGTCGGAGCCCTTGTTGTCGAACCGACCGTACAGCGGGCCGCCCGATGCCTTCTTCCTGCTATAGTACCAGAGCATGCCGATGCTGTGCCCGCTGCAGTTGCCGCCGGTGCTGGTGTACGAGCCCCAGTTGACGAACTGCCAGTTGTCGACGCCGATCTTGAAATCGCTCTGAATGTTCGTGAGCAGTCCCGCTTCCGCCACGCTCGCCACCACGATCTCCGAGAGCCCGACGTCCGGCGCGCCTGCCGACGCGCTCTTGCCGAGCCCCGTCAGCGCGGAGTGGGAGAAGTTGCGTGTGAAGATCGTCACGTGGTCCGTGTCGGATTCGAGCAGGGGCATCCCCTCCACCTTGCCCGTGTGCCGATCGTACAGGAACGCCATCGCGAAGTGGCCGGCCGGGACGCGCACGGGGATGCGCATCGTCATCAGCGCATCGGAGTAGCCGCCGCCGTTGGAGACCGTGATGATCGGGGAGAGCGGATTGAAGTGTGGCCCGAGCCGGTGGCCGGTGATCGGCGTCGAGGAGATCGTGAACGTTCGCTGCGTGGCGTAGGCGCCGCTCGGCACCTCGATCTCCAGCCCGTTCAACGGGTTGCCGGGCGCATCGATCGCCACGCTGCCGCCGGAGCTTCCCACCGTTTGTGCGATCAACTGCGTGCTCGTCCCCACGTCGATCGTGGGAGTGTCCGGAGCCACCGGATTGCTCCCGCAGGACTGAACGAGAAGAGTGGAGATGACTGCGAGCAGGCCGATGCCCGCCGCCGCGTGTCGAGTGACGTTCATGCGCGTGACTCCAGGCTGTGTTGCTCGATGAGCGCGGAGCGTTGTACCGTGGCCGGCCGGACGTGGTTATGCCGGACGGTTGGAATCGTCGATCGCCGAATATAGGTGAACGATTCGGAACGGGAGCAACGACGATCGGCGCGCACCTGCCGATGACGCGAGGCGCCTGGCGTGCATCATCTTCCCGGGAATCCCTACATTCGCGGCCGTGTACGACAGGCAGTCATCACATATGGATGTACGAACTTGGAACGCGTGCCTGGCCGAAGTGCGGCGGGTGTGGAGGGACTCCCCGCATGACTTGCGTCCGTTCACCGTGTGGATCGCCGAGCACGAACCGATAGCGCCGGATGCCGAATGGCCCGCGACTCCCGTCGTGAATGCCTGGCTTCTGAACGGCGGTGAGGTGGAGAATCGTACCGCTGCAGATTACGTCCGGTTCGTTGTCGTGCACTCCCGCGCGCATTGGCACACGGGCTCCATACCGCCACCGGCCGTCGGTGTGTTCAACAATCGTCCGGGTAACACGCACACCATCGGGCTCGCCGGCTTCGCGCCGATCGTGAACTCGGACCTCGTGTATCTGCACTACATATGGGGCGGCACATTCGGGCGGGGTGGGGTGTACCGATTCGATCCTGAAACCGACGCGCTGGATTGGGTACGAACCCTGTGGTTGAGTTGAAGCGATACGCAGGTATCGAGGTTCGTGGGAACCGTTGCTTTTCAACAGCGCACGATCCATATCAGGGGTGGCGCGTTGCGACGAGGGGAGTGGCTACATGTTAAACTATGGAGCCCCGGAGCAGCATCGTGTGAATTGTTGGAGACGTTGGCCATCGATGTGATGCATAGTTCAGTACTATGAGGAATGAAATGAGAACGGCTTCGGCGATTCGCAATAGGGATTTGGAGATTCTC
>CAZJYH010000638.1:0-3290 GCA_964549365.1 uncultured Alphaproteobacteria bacterium | reverse complement strand
CCGAGACGATCGAACGCCGCGGCCATGCCATCGAGTGCCGCATCTGTGCCGAGGACGTCTACCAGAACTTCATGCCGAGCATCGGCACGATACGCGAGCTGCGCGAGCCGGAGGGTGAGGGGATCCGCGTGGACTCCACACTCTACGAGGGGATGCCGGTGACGCTCTACTACGATCCGATGCTCGCGAAACTGGTGGCGTGGGGCGGTACCCGTGCCGAGGCGATCGCGCGGATGCTCGGTGCGTTGGAGCGATATCATATCGCCGGCATCAGCACCACCATCCCGTTCTGCGCGTCGGTGCTGCGCAACCCGGCGTTCGTCGACGGGCGGTTCTCCACCGGCTTCGTCAACGAACATTGGAAGGACGCGCGGCAGACGTTGCCTCCGGATCTTCTGGAGCTTGCGGTTGCCGCCGCCGTGCGGGCGGACGTACGACTGCGCGAGCGCCGTCAGGGCGTCTGACCCGATTCGTTCATCTGATCGTTCAATTGATCGGTTCTCATGCCAAGTAGCCTGCATCGCTGCCCACAGTGCAAGATGGTCGGGAAGGTCAATCGCTCGAAGACGCGATCGATCGGCGAGAAGCTGCGTCTTCGAATGATCCCGGTCTACGGCGTCTATCGCTGTCACAACTGCAACTGGCGCGGCTGGCTGTTGCGCAGCAATGCAACGCCGGCGATCTCGTATCTCCTGCTGACGACCTACATCGTCGTCACCGCCTCGGTGCTTGCCGCCGTGGTCTACTTCCTGGTCACGCACTGGCCGTCGGCGCACTACAGATATTGATCTCATCGCGTCCGCTCCCACCGATTCGCTCGGCGATTCGGTGAACGCGGGCGCCTGACCTTCATCGTTTCCATCCCAGTCTCCACATGACGCAATCGCACGACACACGCATCACGACCATCGAGGACGCACGTGCGCTCGGCCTTACCGAGGCCGAGTACGAGCATATCAACGCCGCGCTCGGCCGCGCACCGAACTACACCGAGCTCG
Organism: uncultured Alphaproteobacteria bacterium; assembly: GCA_964549365.1. Taxonomy (GTDB): domain Bacteria; phylum Bacteroidota; class Ignavibacteria; order OLB7; family OLB7; genus JAFDZV01. Next base: position 2,292 of record CAZJYH010000638.1, on the reverse strand, counting down.
GGGTCTATTCGGTGATGTGGAGCGAACACTGCAGCTACAAGAATTCGATCGCGCAGTTGAAGACATTGCCGCGCAGCGGCGGGCGGTTGCTTGTCGAGGCAGGCAGCGAGAACGCGGGCCTGGTGGATGTCGGCAGCGGGTACGCCGTGGCGTTCAAGATCGAGAGCCACAACCACCCGAGCGCGGTCGAGCCCTTCCAGGGCGCCGCGACCGGCGTGGGGGGGATCCTTCGCGACATCTTCACGATGGGAGCGCGCCCGATCGCCGCGCTCGATTCGCTCCGCTTCGGTGAGCTCGAGAGCGCACGGACTCGCTTCCTGTTCGAGGGCGTGGTGCGCGGCATCGGCGACTACGGCAACTCCTTCGGCGTGCCGACGGTGGGGGGCGAGGTCTTCTTCCAGGATTGCTACGCCGACAACCCCCTGGTCAACGCCATGGCCGTCGGCATCGTCAAGGCGGACGGCACGGTGTCGGCGACATCCGGTCCGGCCGGCAACGCGGTGATGATCCTCGGCTCGCGCACCGGCCGCGACGGCATCCACGGCGCATCGCTGCTCGCCTCGCGCGAGTTCGATGAGGAGACCGAGAACATGCGGCCGACGGTGCAGGTGGGCGATCCGTTCGGCGAGAAGCTGCTGCTGGAGTCCACGCTGGAACTGATCGCCTCCGGCATCGTGATCGGCATGCAGGACATGGGCGCGGCGGGCATCAGTTGCTCCACCTCCGAGATGAGCGCCAAGGGGGGATCCGGCATGCGGATCGATCTGGACAAGGTGCCGCTTCGCGAGGCCGGCATGTCCGCCTATGAGATCATGCTCAGCGAGTCGCAGGAGCGGATGCTGCTGGTGGTTGCCCATGAGAACATCGCACGCGCCGAGGAGATCTGCGCGAAGTGGGACGTGCCGGTGACGCAGATCGGCGTCACGACCGCCGACGGGATGCTCGAGATCTATCGCCACGGCGAGCGCGTGGTGCATCTGCCGGCCGAGGGCCTGGTGCTGGGCGGCGGCGCGCCGGTCTACGAACGGGAGTGGAGCGAGGCCTCGTACCTGGCCGAGACGCGAGCGGCGAATCCTCGCGCGATGATCGGCGAGATCACGCCGGCCGAGGCGTTCGATCGCCTGCTCGGCGCGCCGAACATCGCCAGCAAGCGCTGGGTGTACGAGCAGTACGATTCGATGGTCCGCACGAACACCGTGCAGTCGTTCAAGGCGGATTCGGCGGTGATTCGGCTGAAGGAGATTCCGGGACGCGCCATCGCGGTCTCCACCGACTGCAACAGCCGCTACGTGTATCTGAACCCGTACGTGGGGGGGATGACGGCCGTGGCCGAGTCCGCGCGCAACGTGGTCTGCAGCGGCGCCGAGCCGGTGGCGATCACCAACTGCCTGAACTTCGGCAACCCGTACAACCCGGAGGTGTACTGGCAGTTCCGTGAGGCGATCCGCGGCATCGGCGCGGCATGCCGCGCGCTGGAGACGCCGGTGACCGGCGGCAACGTCTCATTCCACAACGAGTCGCAGCAGCGCGCGGTCTTCCCGACGCCGGTGATCGGCATGCTTGGCGTGATCGAGGATCTGGCGCACGTGACCCCGAGCGGATTCCAGGCCGAGGGGGACGTGGTGCTGATGCTCGGCTTCGAGGCGGGAGAGCTCGGCGGCAGCGAGCTGCTGGCGCAGTGCTCGGGCGTGGTGACCGGCGACGCGCCGGCGCTCGATCTGGACCGCGAGGTACGGCTGCAGCGCGCGCTGCTTCAGGCGATCCGCTCGGGCCTCGTCCGTTCGGCGCATGATTGCTCGGAGGGGGGCCTGGCAATTGCGCTCGCGGAGTGCGCGGTCAACAGCGCGGGGGGCGTGCTCGGTGTCGATGCGCGGTACTCCGGCGAAGGTGCGGCGGCCGACGAGATCGCCGCGCTCTTCGGTGAGTCGCAGTCGCGCGTGGTGGTCAGCCTGGACCCGGAGAACGTAGCGGCCTTCGGCGCGGTTGCGGGCGGGCACGGAGTGCCGGTCGTGGAGCTTGGGCGGGTCGTGCGCGATCGCTTCACGCTGAACGACGGCATCTCCGCCACCGTATCGGAGATCTCCGAGCGCTACATGACGGCGATTGAGAGCGTTATGCGTGTAGCGTAATGCGTTTAGCGAGGTTATGGGTGATGAGTTTTGGGAGAAGAAAGCTGCGGGTTATGGGTTATGGAGAAGACAGGAAAGTCGTGCATACTACCGTCCGGGTAATGCAGCGTTGTGTGATTACAGCAGCCATCTTCTGGCAGCACGCTGAACGCATAACTCTCCC
>CAZJYH010000637.1:0-3292 GCA_964549365.1 uncultured Alphaproteobacteria bacterium | reverse complement strand
CAGATTTCGCAAATTCGTCCCTCGTTTGCCGATCCGTGCCGGCTCGGCCATCTCGGATGAAGCGAACAACCAGGCGTATCAGCTATCAACCCAGAAGAATCTTATGCGAACATTCACCAGCAGGGCCGTATCAGTTGCGGCAGTCGTCATCGGCCTGATGCTTGCGGGCGCGGCCGCGACGAACGCACAGACCGCATGGGAGCAGGCGAAGGCCGCGGCCGTGAAGGGCGATCTTGTCGCCGCCGCCGGATTGTACGAGAAGGCCATCGCCGAGTCGCCGAAGAACAAGGATCTTCTGGTGGAGGCAGGCGACGTCTACTCCGATCTGGAGAAGCACGATCGCGCTCGTGATCTGTACGCATCGGCGCACGATCTCGATTCGCGCGATCAGGGGCTGACACGCAAGTATGCCGCGGCGCTCTCGGCCGCCAATGACTGCACCCAGGCCGCCGCCCTGCTTACCAAGCTCGTGCGTGATGAGGGATCGCTGGAGAACTATCTGGCGCTCGGTCAGGTCTACATCGCCTGCGGGAAGGACTCGCTCAGCCGCGCGGAGTTGACGCTGCAGACCGCCAGCCAGAAGTATCCCAAGTCCGCCGACGTGGCCGTGGCGCTCGGCGATCTCTACTTCGCGCGCGAAGTGTACGAGCTTGCGCAGACCAAGTACGAGGATGCGCTCGCGATCGACGACAAGCTGATCGAGCCGCGCATCCGCCTGGGGCGTTCGTATCGCGAGCTTGCCAAGCGCGCGCCGAGCGACGCCGAGGCGAACGACTTTTACAACAAGGCGTTGCTGGAGTTCAACCGCGCCACGGCGATGGCCCCGCGGCAGCCGCGCCCGTGGCTGGAGCAGGGGGAGATCTTCATGCTCGCGCACCTGTACGAGAAGGCCGGGCAGTCGTTCACCGAGTATGTGAACCTGCGCTCCGACGATCCGCGCGGTTACGTGATGCTGGCGCGTGCGGCGTACGAAGGGCGCTTCTATCTGCAGGCGATCGCGCCGCTTGAGCAGATCGTGAGCCGCACCGACGAGTTCACGAAGCCGTTCCTCGATCGCGCGCGCTTCATGCTGGGGAAGAGCTACTACGCCAACAAGGATTATGCAAAGGCGCGTGCGATGTACGAAGCGGCCAACGATTCCGTGTTCGATACCGACGGCCGGAAGCTGTACGCTTCGAGCATCCTCCTCTCCGGTGGCGACACCACGAAGGCCGCCGACCTGTATCGGCGCCTCATCGAGGCCGACCCGAGCGATTGCAGCCTGAGCATGGGCCTTGGTTCGCTGATGTACTCGCGGAAGCAGTATGACGAGGTGATCGATATTTACACCAGGCGTCTGGCCACCTGTCCCACCGAGCCGAAGGCGACACCGTATCTCTACATCGGGCTGTCACACTTCGCGAAGGGACGGTACGACGAAGCGGTGACCGCGCTCGAGAGCTCCGTTGCCGCCGACAGCTCGAGCGCCCAGGCCTTTTACTGGCTCATGAACGTCTACGCCAAGAAGGAGCAGTACGGCAAGGCGGCCGACATCGCGCGCATCATGGCGGCGCGTGGCATGGACAAGACAAATGCCAAGGAGGTGGCCACGGGCTACTTCTTCGGCGGTGTTGAGCGCTTCAAGGCCAAGGACTATCGCGGCGCGCTGGCGGAGTTCGAGCGTGTGATCCGTCTGAACTCAGAGAACGCCCAGGCCTATCTCTACAGCGCGTTCAGCTATCAGTTGCTCAACGACAAGGAGAATGCCTGCAAGTTCTATCGGCTCACGCTGAAGTACGATCCGAAGAACGCCGACGCGCAGAAGAACCTGAAGGCCATCGGCTGCTCGTAAGCTCTCGTCGAGTTCGATGGAAGATATCGTTGACGGCCGGCGCGCTCCACGGAGTGTGCCGGCCGTTTTCGCGTGCAGAGTGCGCGGTCACGTCCGGTGCCGTCCGACTGTCGATTAAACGGGTTGCTCCGCGGGGTGTATTGTTGCGCATGAGCGGCGACAATGTTGCGGATGCATGGGATTGCTATCGAAAGGAATCCGTCGCATATTTGTCGACGTGGCAGCATCAAGTGGTGGGGCCCCAACTTCTCCATTCGATCCACCGTATCCGGCTGCATCCAGCGATTTGTAAACCATTGATGATCTGTATGCAACGAGATCGTTTGCGTCTGCTATGTACCTCCGTCCTTCTGCTGATCGCGGGACTCTGCGCGATGCGAGCCCAGGGGAAGCTCGAGATAGAAGGAGGGAATGCCTATGACTGGGGTACGGCGGACCCTGGGGTATTGAAGGCAACCGTGCAGTTGAAGAACGTCGGGAACGGGGATCTGAGCATCCTCGAAGTGCGGCGTACCTGCCTGTGCACAGTTCCGTCCAAGCTGGAGAAGTCCGTGCTGAAGCCGGGCGAGAGCACCCCGCTCAACATCCAGCTAGATGTCGCCGGCCAGAACGGTGCCGTGTCGCGGAGCATCCTGATTCGTTCCGTCGATTCGGCCGCATCGGCGACGAAGGAAGATTCCACGTGGCTCCAGTTGCACGTCACGGTCCGGCGCGAGGTTCTTGTGAGCCCGGCGTTGTCGGTGATCGTCGGCAACGGAAAAGTGGGGGAGGAGGCGCGGGCGCTCCCGCTCAAGGTGAAGAATCAGGGGGACGCTCCCATCACCGTTTGGCCGCCGATGCTCGAGGACGGCGCCAGCGTTACCCTGCGGTGCGAGATGTATCGCGGGACGACGAAGCTGGAGAAGGAAGTGGTGCTGCAGCCGGGAGAGGAGTTCGAGCTGCGATCATACGTGACACCGCTGCTGAGCGGTCAGATGCGTGGGCGCGTGATCATGAAGACATCGAGCGGCAAGCTCCCTGTTGTTGTGCTGGGCGCCGTGGCGGCGAGGCCGTCCATGGTTGCCGAGGCGGCCAAGGCACACCAGCCCGGCACCGCGCACTGAGCTGCGCCACGCATCGAGAATGAACTATTCCCCATAGAACAACTACAACAACAAGTCAGGAAGAGGCTAATCATCATGAACGGTACGTCACTGTTTCGCGCTCTCGCATTGTGCGCGCTGGTTGCGGGGTTCACCGCGACGGCCCATGCGCAGGGCAAGCTGGAGATCGTCGGTGGGGACACGTATGACTGGGGCACCGTTGCTCCGGGGAAGCTCACGACCGTCATCACGTTGAAGAATGCCGGCAACGGCGAGCTCAAGATCAACGACATCCGTCCGGGCTGCGGCTGCACGGTTGCCTAGCCGATAGACAAGAACATCCTCTGCCCGGGCGAGAACGGCAATTTCAGTCTTTCGC
>CAZJYH010000636.1:0-3295 GCA_964549365.1 uncultured Alphaproteobacteria bacterium | reverse complement strand
CCGCGCGCGCGCGGGGCATGCGAACGATCTGCCTGCTCGGCGGTTCGGGAGGCACACTGCGTGACGCCTGCGACATCCCGATCGTTGTTCCATCGGAGAACACACAGCGCATTCAGGAAGTCCATATCACGCTCGGGCACATCATATGCGAGTCCGTCGAACAAATACTCTACGGAGCATCATGAACCGCCGTCTGGCCGCAGCCTGTTCCCTTATCGTTGCAACGATCGTGTTGGCGAGCACGGGATCGCTACCGACCGCCCACGCATCGCTGTTCGGCGGCGATTCGGTCCCGCGCCGGGTGCAGGCCGGCATCGACTCGGCCGCCGCGATGAACCGTCTCATCGCCGACATCACGGCCCTGGTCTCGATCCCTGAGGCGAAGGCCGGCAAGGTCGGCGTCGAGATCCGTTCGTTGACGGCCAACCGGGTGCTGTACTCCCTGAACGCGGACCGCCCGCTCACACCCGCGTCGACGACGAAGGTGGTGACGGCGTTCACCGCGTTGTCGGAACTGGGAACGAACTACCAGGTCCGCACCATCCTCGCCGCCGAGACGAAGCCCCAGGCGGGCGTGCTCAAGGGGAACCTCTACGTGAAGGGGTTCGGCGACCCGTTCCTGACGATGAACGACATCGACGATCTGGTGGACCAGCTGGTCAACAGCGGCGTGAAGACGGTGGAGGGGAATGTTGTAGGAGACGGAAGTTTCTTTGACGGCAAAACCGAACGGATCCAATACAGCGGTGACGCGGACGTGGTGGTGCCGCTTCCGCCGATCGCCGCGCTCACGCTCCCGGGGAGCACCTTCAAGCTGATCATCTCCTCCTCACGCATCGGCGGCGTTCCGTGCAACGTTCAGACCTATCCCTCCTCCTCCGGCTTCCAGATTGTGAACACGGCCGTGACCGCATCGCCGGCCCCGGCGCGACGTTCCGGAAAGCGCGGCTCGAAGCGCGGCGCGTATCTGATGGAGCCCGACGGAACCGAGCCGACCGCACCGCTTCGTCACGGGCGCGGCGCGGCTGCCGAAGTGCGCTTCGGCGACGAGATCCCTTCCTATCAGCCGCCGCTCGACGAGCACAAACCGGCGAAGCGGGCACAGGCCACGGTAACGAAGAGCGGCACTGCGAAGCGCGGCGCATCGAGGAACGGCACGACGCCGAAGAACACGGCCTCCAAGCGCACGGTGCAGCCGACCAGGAAAGGAGGCGCCAAGACCACGGCCGCCGCGCCGAAGAAGGGTCGATCCACGACGGCGCGGCCCGCACGCGGACGCACTGCGGCCCGCGCAACGCAAGCGACGCCCCGGCGAGTTGCAGCCTCCTCCGTCAGGCGTGAACAGACGCGCACTTCGGCGGCGCCGGAACCCGCCGTGCCGAAACGCGGACCGCTCCGCGTTTCGGTGACGAGCGACGAGAACGGCAAACAGATCATCACCGTCAGTGGATCGCTGGCACCGAATCGCACCGTGAGCTATCGCTACACGATGCGCAACGCTCCGATGGTGATCGCCGGCATCGTCTACGACCGCCTGCGATTAAACGGCATCACCGTGAGCGGCACGGTAACCTCGGGGGTGACGCCGGCGAAGTACAGGATGCTGGCCGCGAAGGACAAGCCGCTGATGGAGATCCTGCAGGTGATGATGAAGAACAGCAACAACTTCCTCGCCGAGTACGTGTTCAAGATGATCGGCGCGGCGGCCGGTGGGCAGCAGGAGACCGCCCGGCGTTCGGTGGAGAAGATTCAACAACGGATGAGCACCGACCGCGTGCCGTTCGGGCGCTGCGTGATCAACGACGGCTCCGGGCTTTCGCGCAACAACTGCCTGACCGCCTCGGCGCTTGCCTCGATCCTCAACTCGGCGCACAACAATCGCAAGCTGTTCGAATCGTTCTACGGGGTGATGTCGATCGCCGGGGTCGACGGCACGCTGCGCCACCGCATGCGCGGCACATTCGCCGAGAAGAACGTGCACGGCAAGACCGGAACGTTGAACAACGTGTCGGCGCTGACCGGGTACGTGACCACGCGCGACGGCGATCTGTTCTGTTTCTCGATGCTGATGAACGGCGGGAACCATGGCGCCTACCGATCGGTTCAGGACAAGGTTGCCGCTCGTCTTGCGGCGTTCAGTTACAAGGATACCGCGCCCGCAGCGGCGGCGCGATAAGTCGGGGACCCGCGGTCGGGCATTCCGTGCGGGCGCCTCGGGCGCGCCGTGGGCTGCGACGAGCAGGATTCGAGGCGAAATAAATTTCTGTAACGGCACGGAAGAGCCGAAGAATCCTCTTGACTGGCAAAGCGAGCATCATGATATTTGCAAGCGATCTCAACATCCACGGAAACCTCTCCCTTCTGATCTCTGGATCTACATCCTCCGGTGTGAGGGAAAGCGCGAACCGCAAGAAGGTTCCGTAATGAGTACACATGCGTGGCTTCCTGGTGTCAGGCCCACGCAGCTTGATCGGCTGCCTCACAGATCTACGTAATCCCCTGACGAGCGGCCCCGGCGATCGAGACGATACTGAAAGGTGTCGATTCGACGCTCCCCTCAGCCGCGATCCTGCGTGGTACGTTCCTGCACTTTTTCCGGTTACTCTCTCTCACTGGCTTGCTGCAAGGTCAAGGTTGGTGAAGAACGGAAGCGGCAACGGTCGGTGACCATGCGCTCGCGTTGAGGTCCACGCACATCCTGTTCGACTGCAGACTCTATCCCCCCTGTACTCTCACGGATGCGCAGACAATCCCGAGAAGTGAATATCTTAGCGATACACGATCACAACATCATAGTCTCAACGAGGATCAAGTAAGCATGCCCACATTCGATGATGCGGCAAATCCTCAGCTGCTCGACTTGGCTGAGCTGAAGGCGAAGAGGATCGCCGAACTGACCGAGATCGCCCGGGACCTGAACGTGCCCGGATATACCGATTACCGAAAACAAGAGCTGATCTTCAAGATCCTGGAAGCTCAGTCGCAGATGCAGCGCCAGGAAGGGCGTGACAACGGCATCAACTTCTCCGAAGGTGTGCTCGAGGTCCTCTCCGACGGCTACGGCTTCCTGCGCTCCAGCGATTATAACTACCTCCCCTCCCCGGACGACATCTACGTCTCCCCGTCGCAGATCAAGAAGTTCGGCCTCCGCACCGGTGATACCGTCTCCGGACAGGTTCGTTCGCCGAAGGAAGGCGAGCGCTTCTTCGCGCTGCTGAAGGTGGAGCAGGTGAACTACCAGTCGCCGGACCTGATGCGCGACAGGACGATCTTCGACAACCTGACGCCGCTGTAC
>CAZJYH010000635.1:0-3302 GCA_964549365.1 uncultured Alphaproteobacteria bacterium | reverse complement strand
TGGGGCGAGATACAGCCGATCGGCGGCGTGAAGGAGAAGATCGAGGGCTTCTACGAGCTCTGCCGCATGCGCGGCCTAACCGGCACGCAGGGGGTGATGATCCCCATTCAGAACGTCGCCGATCTGATGTTGAGCAGCGAGGTGGTGGATGCCGTCACCGAAAAGAAGTTCCACGTCTACGCGATCTCGTCGATCGATGAGGGGATCGCCCTGCTCACCGGCGTGACGGCCGGAGTGCCGGACGCCGACGGCAACTATCCCACCGGCACGATCAACGCGCTGGTACAGAACCGATTGGCCGACCTGGCCGACGCCCTGCGCCGCGCGATGCCCGCCGGCTCGACGTTCAACGACGGCCTGCCGCCGTCGACCGTGATCGTCGAGACCGTCCCCGATACAAACAACGGCACCGGAGACGACAGCGACGAAGAGTGAGCGCGCGTTCGAGCCGTCGACGCTCCCCATCTGCAATGAACTCCAAGACAACTACTCCCCAGAGATGAGCAACCGTCGAGTCCATCTGGCCCCTTCCCTCCTCTCCGCCGACTTCACGCGCCTCGGCCACGATGTCGCGCGAATGGAGGAGGGAGGCGCGGACTTCCTGCACGTCGACGTGATGGACGGGCACTTCGTCCCGAACATCAGTATCGGCCCGCTGGTGGTGGCCGCGTTGAAGAGGATCACGACGCTTCCGTTGGATTGCCACCTGATGATATCCGATCCGGATCGTTATCTGGAGGAGTTCGCCCGCGCCGGCGCCGCGTACATCACGGTGCACGTGGAGGCCGCCCTGCACCTGCACCGAACGGTGGCACAGATCCGGCGGCTCGGATGCAAGGCGGGGGTGACGCTGAACCCCGCAACGTCGCTCTCGACGCTCGAGGAGATACTCCCGGACGTCGACATGGTGTTGTTGATGTCGGTGGAGCCGGGCTTCGGCGGCCAGGCGTTCATTCCGTCGGTGTTGCGGCGCGCGCGGACCGTTCGCCGGATGCTGGACGAGTGCGGCAACACGTCCTGCCTGATCGAGGCGGACGGCGGGATCAAGCTGGACAACGTTGCCGAGGTGTATGCCGCCGGCGTCGACGTGATCGTCAGCGGCTCCGGCGTGTTCGATACGCTCGACCCGGTTGCCACGCTGCGGCTGATGCGCGAGGCCTGCGAGGGGGCGTAGAGCGGCGCACGTACGCGTGCGGGGGATGGCTGCGCGCGACCAGTCGCGCCGCACGCATGAACCTGCGCCGCGCCTGATTGCGGCATCACGAAAGACAACGGGGCGATGATCGGTTGATCATCGCCCCGCTTACGGTTCGAAGCTGTTCGATTGCGCTTACCGGGCGTCGTCGGTCACGAACGGCAGGAGCGCAAGATGGCGTGCATACTTGATCGCACACGCCACGGCACGCTGCTGCTTCGCGGTAACGCCGGTGATGCGCTTCGGGAGGATCTTCCCCTGGTCGTTGATGAATCGCTGCAGGAGCTTCGTGTTCGTGTAATCCACGTACTCGATTCCCTTCAGCGGATTCCGCTTGCGCCGGGGCGGATCGTTCCGCTTCTGGCGAAGCTGCCCATCGGGACCACCGCGGCCGTTGCGCGAGTCGAAAGAATTGCTACGTCTCATCGGAGAATAACTTCAGTTGATGTATTCGCGTTGTTGTTGCTGTCGATCATCGAAAGCGCTCGGCACCGAGCACCTTATTCGCCCGAAGGCTCGCCTGTTGCGGCCTGCTTGGCGGCGCGGATCCCCTTCGACTTCTGGAACCGCTGGTTGAAGCGGTCGATACGACCGGCCGTGTCGAGAACCTTCTGGCGACCCGTGAAGAACGGATGGCATTCGGAGCAGATTTCGAGCTTGATGTCACCAATGGTGGACTTCGTCACAAACGTTGCTCCGCATACGCACGTTACCTGTGCAGGTACGTACTTCGGATGAATGCCTTCTTTCATGTTTGTCTGCTGTAGAACAATGGACGATACGAACTCGTCTAACGAACCGACCGAAACGCAGCGACGGAATGTTGCATCGTGCTGTATGATTCGGGGGCATGGCGATCGCGGGATCTTATCCCTTCACCGCCTTCTCAACTTCCGCCAGATCCTTCACCTTGATGAAGCGCTCGTTGAACTTGTAAGTTCCGCGATCCGAACGCTCGGAGACGACGATCTTCACGGAGATCAGGTCGGAAACACCCTTCTTCTTGCTCTTGTCGACGAAGGTTTGTTGCTTGGCCATAATCGATCGCGATTTGCTGTTGGGTTGATCCCCAGCAGCCCTCCATGTGAAAACGACAAAAGGCGACCGATGGGCTCGTTCGCCTGGAATCGGTCATCCGCATGGAGCGGCTTCTACGGGTTGTTCTTCAGACGTACACCGCACACGTTTCGTGCGCGATTACGCAACGGGATCACAAAGGTACGGCCTTGCCGGCGTCCGCGCAAGACCCCGAATCTCATGAGGCCGATTGTCACATTTGCACATGCGACCGCCGATTCCGCGGCGTCGATTCCCAAAACACAAGAGTCGACCACCACATCATGAACATCCCCCTGATCGAAGACCCTGACGCGGCGCTGCGCGAATGCGTCCATCGCGAGCTGCGCACTCACAACCAGCGTGCGAGCCCGGAGTTCTGGGTCAAGCGCGACTTGAATGAACACGCCCCGAATCCCGTGAACCTCTTCGCATTCACTCCCGACGGCGAGGTTGCAGGCGGCCTGTTCGGCTCCACGCAACTCTCATGGCTCAAGGTCGACATCATGGCAACCCGCTCCGACTACCGCGGGCAGGGCGTCGGGCGAGCGCTTCTCGCGCGAGCCGAGCGCATCGCGATGGAGCGCGGTTGCCTCTATTCCTACGTCGACACCATGGACCATCAGGCGCCGGGCTTCTACTCCCGTTCCGGCTACCACCTCGTTGGGACGCTCGATGACTGGGACTCCCACGGACATGCGAAGCATCTATTCATGAAGGTCCTGAGCAGGACGGGCATGTAGCGGATCGATCGTGTCTCGCCCGCGAACCCGCACGGGTGGTGAGCCCATCCCGATCGCGATCCGGACGCGGAACGTTGTGTTCCGGTACGACCGGAACACCTGCTCCATCAGCGGACCGAACCGGTCGCGGAGTCAACTCCGCGACAACACGACTCGCATGCACTCCAACAACAAAGGGCACCGCGATTGCGATGCCCTTCTGATTGTACAGGAGGCGGGGGTCGAACCCGCACGGGTGTTGAGCCCACCAGATTTTGAGTCTGGCGCGTCTGCCAATTCCGCCACTCCTGCCTTTGTCTTCTACGTGG
>CAZJYH010000634.1:0-3304 GCA_964549365.1 uncultured Alphaproteobacteria bacterium | reverse complement strand
GCCAGCTGCTGCGTGATGGTGCTGGCCCCCTCCTTCGCCAGGTTCATGGACATCACGTTCTTGACCATCGCCTTGACGATCCGCTCCAGGTTCACACCCCAGTGATCGTAGAACTTCTGATCCTCCGTGGCGATCAGCGCGTCGACGAACGCATGCGGGATGGAGTCGAACCGGATGTAGCTGCGGTTGTGAACGTAGAACATGTCCAGCGGGAGCCCGTCCGACGTGAAGACCCGTGTGGAGAGATCGGGCCGCGGGTTCTCCAGCTCCTCAAGCGAGGGAAGGCCGTTGAGGATTTCGACCAGATACAGCCCGACGGCAACAAGCACGAAGGTGACCACGATGGCCCCGACGCCGACTGCGGAACGGAGGAAGGACTTCCGGACGCCGGGCTTGCCGGTGCCGTTGGTCTGAGGCGCGGTATTGGTGTTGCTGCTCATCGAAATACAGGACGAAGCGCGTTGATAGCTGTGACTTCCGGTGGGGTTCCCTCTCCCTGTTGCGCGCATGCCGACCGGCACCGAACGTCGGAGAGCGAAGAGAACAAACATCGCGAATCGGCGAAGAGGGGGCAAGCGGCCGGGAAGCTCCGCGCACGAGGGGGGAAAGGACAGGGTGCCGCCCCAACGCATCGAGCATACCCTGCGAACCGGGGATCGATGTACACGCCGCCGTGCCGAGGCCGTTACGGAGTTGCCGGACCAAGGGAACAGTGCCGAGGCCTATCGCAGCGCCGTCTCCAGGGCGGTGCGCGCGTCGGTGCGGTCATCGCGGTACTTCACGATGATCGGCGCCGCGATCGACAACCCATGCTCCTCGGCGAACGCTCCGGCGGCACGGCGCGTACCGTTGACCACCACGGCCCCTTCGGGGATCTCGAGCGGAGCATCGGCCGAGGCCGACAGCACTCGCGCGTTCACCAGATCGTACACGCGAGACGACGCCGTCAGCACCACGCCGGCGGCGAGCACCGCACGACGCCGGACGATCGTCCCCTCATAGACGCCGCAGTTGCCCCCAACCAGCACATCGTCCTCGATGATCACCGGGTTGGCGCCGACGGGCTCCAGCACTCCTCCCACCTGCGCGGCTGCGCTGAGATGCACGCGCTTGCCGATCTGCGCGCAGGTTCCCACCAGCGCATGCGAGTCGACCATGCTGCCGTCGTCGACGTACGCGCCGATGTTGATGTACATCGGCGGCATGCAGATCACCCCCGGCGCGACGTATGCGCCGTCGCGAATCGCGGAGCCCCCCGGCACGAGTCGCACGTTGTTCTCGATCGAGAGCGTCCGCGTGGGAAGGTTCGCCTTGTCGAAGTACGAGAATCCGCCGTGCGACACGTCGGCCAGCCGTCCGGCACGGAAGCCGAGCAGGATACCCCGCTTCACCCAGCCGTTGACACGCCACGTCCCCCCTTCATCCGGCTGCGCCGAGCGCACCGTTCCGTGGTTCAGCGCCGCCTTCAATTCGGTGAAGGCCGCATCGGCTTCCTCCACCGGCAGATCCGAGACGGGAAGCGCGAAGAGTTGTTCGATACGTTGTTCGAGATCGTGTATCACGTTTGCGTACGGTATCGGGTTACGGGAACGCGGAGAGGTTCCGCATATGGACGGATTGCAAAGATCGTGACTTGCGGGGGAATCGCGCCGGCTTGAACAATCTATTTCCATCCGGCGCCGCATCGTGGATATCTTCGCCGCGATGAACATTCTTCACCTGCATAACGGCGACGCTTCGTCAGATGCCGCCCGCAGCGCCGGCGTCGGAGGCGAACACGTCGCCTGGCGCGAATCGCCGGTAACCGGCCCAACGCCCGCAGCGCCCGATCGTGCGGCGTGGATCGCGCTTCGCGCCCGACATCTCGGCGATGCCTATGGCGTACCATTCGACGCATGCACGGCCGAATTGGCCCGGCAGGAGTCCGTGCTCGACGCCTGCACCGGATTCGACGAGCTGACGCTCTGGTTCGATCGGGAACTGTTCTGCGGGACCATCCTCTGGTATCTGCTCGCACGGCTCAGCGTGATGCCGACGCTTCCGAGACGGATCAGCCTCGTTTCCCGCTCGCCTATCTCCTACTCCGCCGCACCGCTGGCCGGACGTACGCCCGAAGCGATGCACGCGACCTTCGATGCGAGAGTAGACGTCACCCCCGCGCAGATTCGCGCCGGCGCACTGATCTGGCAGGCCTACACCGCGGCCGACCCGCGCGCGCTCGAACGCCTGGCGGCCACGCAGCCGAACGCGCTCCCGGGCCTGCATCGGATGGCACGAACGCACCTGGCACGCTATCCCTCCGCCGATACGGGCCTGGGCCTTGTCGAGAGCCTTGCGCTCGCCTCGCCCACGCCCCGGATAAACTTCGCGGAGGCGTTCGCCCGCATCAACCGTTCGGTCCCCGATCTCGGCTACGGCGACGCGCAGCTCTGGCACGATCTCCTTCCGCTCGCCGACGCCCCGCACCCGCTCATCACGATTTCCGGGGTCGAGGATCCGCACGGCGCCGTCGACGACGGAACGTTCCGGACCACCTCGTACTCGCTCACCGAGTTTGGACACGACGTGCTCGAAGGGCGTGCCGACGCGGTCGCCGCGAACGGCATCGACCGATGGCTCGGGGGCGTGCATTTGTCCGGAGCCTCCTCCGCATGGCGATGGGATCGCACGCGCGGCCGCATCGCCGGAGCGGATGACCCACCCGCTCCGTCCGGATCGGCGCTCGAAGCGATGGTCGACGTAAGCCATGCGATCGAGGAAGGGATGATCACCTACAGGGGATTGCCCGCGCCGATCATCTGCGATTACCTGAGCCGCGAGGCCTCACGTGATCACTATGCCGAGGGAGTGGAGTTTGCGATCGGGAAGATCGAGATGGTGGCGAATACCGGCACGTATGTCGACGCGCCGTTCCATCGGTATGCCGACGGCGCGGACCTGGCGGGACTGCCGCTGGAATCGCTCGCGGATCTTGCCGGCATCGTGGTGCGATTCGATCGCTCCGTGTACGGCCGCGCGATCGATGCCGGGCATTTCATCGGGCTCGACGTACGCGGGAAAGCGGTGCTGGTGCACACCGGCTGGGACGCCCACTGGCGCACCGATCGATACTTCGAGGGACACCCGTTCCTGACGGCGGACGCCGCCGCGTTGCTCGTGCATGCGGGGGCGCGGCTGGTCGGCATCGACTCGCTCAACATCGACGACACCGACGATTTGGCACGCCCCGTGCACTCGACGCTCCTCGGCGCCGGCATTCCGATCGCCGAGCATCTGTGCAACCTCGGCGCCCTTCCGGCGGTCG
>CAZJYH010000633.1:0-3324 GCA_964549365.1 uncultured Alphaproteobacteria bacterium | reverse complement strand
GTCGGCAGCGTGTTCATCCCCGCGATCTCCGGTGGGAAATGTCCCGCCGCCATGGCCGACGTCGTCAGCCGCAGCCAGATCAACGTGATCGCGGCGCTCATGCCGAACGCGAAGCCGATGAACAGCCGGCGCGGAAAGCGCTCGGTGACGCGATCCGGGAGGCCGGGGACATCGATCGTGCGCAGGTTGAGGAAGAACGCCACCGTGCAGAGCGCGAAGATCGCCACGTAGACCAGGAAGAGCGGGTTGAACGCCACCATCACGGCGTACATCAGGTACGTGTAGAAGAAGTAGAAGAGCAGGCCGCCGAGCAGCAACCTGCCGCGCAACGAATCTCGGCGGCACAACACCGCCGCAAGCGCGAGCAGCGGCACGCCGAAGAACAGGTTCACGGCATCCCACACGCGCCCTTCACGCGCAACGCTCGCCGGATCGTATCGGTAGATACCGGTCCCTTCGAACACCGCATACTCGCCGCGGACCGTGGTGTACGGGATGTGCGATCCCCGCGTTTGATAAAACAGCCCGGTCCCCGTGGCGATCGTCACCAGCAGCCCGATCAGCGCAAGAAGCCATGTATGTCGTTGCATCGTCTGTTCCTTCGAAACGTGATGCTCGGAACATATCGAACGCGCGTTTCACAAACCCTGACACGGATCATGATGGGGTATCACCGGGCGCCCACCAACGCAAACGCCGATCCTCCGCGAATGGAGGATCGGCGTGATATGGCGTCGACGTGATTATCCGCTCGGTGCGGCTGCGGCAAAGCTTTGCGGCCCTGTTACTCGCCGATGAGCAGGCGCCCGCCGTCGTGGATGCGTCCCCCTTCGCGAAGCGAGACGTAGTAGATGCCGGCCGGCAATGCGCCGCGTTCGATGTAGTCGCCGGAGCGAACGTCTTCCATGCGCAGCACCTCACGACCGAGCGCGTCATGGAGGATCATCGTGGGCCGCGTCCCGGCAAATGCCGGCGGCAGTTCGATACGGGAGCGATCGGAGCACGGGTTCGGCGCAAAGGTGAGCGTCGGCATGGCCGCGTTCGCCGCGCCGATCACCGATGCGGGCTTCTTGTAGCTGAAGTGGTAGATGGTGCCGTTCGCCGGCGTGCCGTCCATCGCGTAGTATCCCTGCACCTCGTCCACGCCCGGCGTGGTGGAGTTATCGGTCAGATGCACGGCGGCATAGTAGACGCTGAAGTCGTAACTGGAAACGAAGCCGCCGATGGCCGGGCCGTTGTAGCCGTAGTACGCGGCCGAGCCGGTGGCTCGATTCGGGCCGACGTGCACCTCGATGCTGTTGTCGCGCTCGGACAACCAGAGCTGCACGTTCACGAAATCGCCGACCGGGTTCCCCACCATACCCAGGTTCTTCCACTGCACCTTCAGTATCCGTTCGCCGCCCCCCCCCTCGACGGTGTAGGAAAGCGACGATGTGCTGTCGCGCCAGACGAGGCGCGCCACGAACGCATCGAACACGCAAAGGCGCTGCGCGTCGGGGACATCGACCGCGATGATCCCTCCGGTGAAGATGAAGACGCGATTCGGCGTCGCGCCGAGATCGACGGGGAGGCCGAACGCCTCCATTGCGAACGGGAGCGGTATCCCGTAGCCCACGGTGTCCGGCTTCTCGATGAGCACCACGGGATTGGCCAGGTCGGTGTAGGTGCCGGTGGACGTCTTCACGGTGTAATAGTGCTGGGCCGACAGACGGCCGACGCAGCAGGCCGCGAGCATGACAAGCAGGCAGAGGGTCAGGCGACGTTGCATGATCAAGGATGAGTTATTGTTTGAATGAGTTGAACGACCGACCGGGCACGGTCTCGGTGCGACGGCGCCGCAGCTCCTCACTTCGGCACGCCATGCTCGGCATCCCGCACATCGAGCGGCCGAGCCGGCGAGCGAACGCGGGGCTGGGCGTCCGGGTACATCGCACCACAGGCACAATAATCGACCCGACGTAACCCGCGGGCAATCCAATGTGTATTGAATCTGATGTTCCAACCGGGTGCGCATCCGATCCCCTGATATCACTCATCGATGCGGCCACATCGGTCGGCTCGGAGGCTGTGCGGTGCTACCCCTGCTTTCGCCCGATCTCCACGCTTCGCCGCATCACGCCGCGGTTTCTTCATCATTGCGAGGAAGCCGATGCGAGTCTGAGCACCGTTTATTCCATCTGATGTTTCCATGGCTGCAAGCAGCGATCTCTTCGAGCTGATCAAATCTCTTTCGAAGTCGGAGAAGCGGTATTTCCGCATGTCCGCCTCGCTCAACACGCGCGACGGCGACACGAAGTATCTCCGGCTGTTCGACCTCATCGACGCGCAGCGCCTGTACGACGACGCTGCGATACGTGACGCATTCGCGGTGATGTATCCGGTGCGGCACTTCTCGGAGGCGAAGTACTACCTCTATAAGGCCATCCTGCGATCGCTGCATGCCTTTGCCGCCGAGCGTTCGGTGGATGTGCAGATCACCATGCTCCTGCATCAGGCGTCGATCCTGTTCGATCGCAAATTGTTCCGGCAATCCGAGAAGCTGCTCGCGCGTGCTCGGGAACAGGCGGTGCGTCATGAGCGGTGGCATCTGGCGGCAGAGGCGCGGCGCCAGGAGTACAGGCTCGTCACACGAAAGGGAGGCGGGCCCGAACAGGTCGAGGAACTGCTAGCGGGGCTTGCCGCGTACGGCGATCGATGGCGGCGCAAACACGACTACTGGGGGATGTACGCCCGCGTGCTTGCGCGCATCAGGGCCGAGGGTATGCCGCGCAACAGCGCGCAGCTCGCCGCGTTCGTCGAGCTGCTCAACGGCGAGACACGGCTGGACCATCACCCGGCCGATGCCCCTTCGGACATCGTCTATCACGGCTACAGCATCGCCATCTGCCAGGAGGCCGCCGGCGACTACCGCGCGGCCATTCGCACATACCGGGAGCTTCTCCCGTACGCCGAGCGAGCCACCGCGTGGGGAGAAACGCCGCAGCAGTCCGTGACGCCCATCCTTTGCAACCTCTGCCTGAACGCCATCGGCGGCGCCGACGTCGAGAGCTTCAATCGGTATTATCCGATGCTGCTGGAGCTGGCCGAATCCTCACCGGCCAGCGTGCACTTCGAGGCGCGCCTCCTTGCGCTCACGTTTCTGGTAGGCCTTCGCATCAACATGGGGGAGTATCGTCTCGCGCTCGAAGCCGCCGCCCCGCTGGAGGAAGCCATTGCGAACGCCCGTGCCAGCGGTCATGTGGATGTCGTGCGGGCCTCGAATCCCGCGATGCTGTTGATCGCCGCCCACTTCGGTCTCGGCCAATACGATCGTGCCATCGACTA
>CAZJYH010000632.1:0-3333 GCA_964549365.1 uncultured Alphaproteobacteria bacterium | reverse complement strand
GTCGTTAAGATACAAACCGAGGTGCTGGAGCGTCCAGCTCGCGCCCAACGCCGCTTGCCTTGATGCCGCCAAACGGCAGGCGCGGGTCGGACTTCACCATGCCGTTGATGAACACCGCCCCCGACTCGATGCCGTCGATGAACGCTTGTTGCTCGGTCACGTCGGTGGTCCAGGCGGAGGCGCCCAGCCCGAACCTCGTGTCGTTGGCGATCCGGAGGGCGTCCGGCAGGCTCCCGGCACGTATCACCGCGGCCACCGGACCGAATGTCTCCTCCTCGTAGGCGGGCATCCCGGCCGCTACCGAGGCCAACACGGTCGGTGCATAGTAACAGCCGGGCCCATCGATCCGATGCCCGCCGGCAAGCACGCGCGCGCCGCGCTCGACGGAGAGGCGCACCTGCCGGTCGAGGTCCTCCACGAACTCCGCACGGGCCATTGGTCCCACATCGGTGGAGCGGTCCATCGGATCGCCGACGCGAAGCGCCGCGACGGCCTCCGCGAATCTTTGCTCGAACTCCCCGGCGATCGCCTCGTGCACGATGAACCGCTTGGCGGCGATGCAGCTCTGGCCGTTGTTGATCATGCGCGCGGTCACCGCAGTGCGCACGGCATCAGCCAGGTTCGCGCTCGGCATCACGATGAACGGATCGCTTCCGCCGAGTTCGAGCACGACCGGCTTCAGGTGCGCGCCCGCCGCCGCGCCGACGCTCCGACCCGCGGCCTCGCTCCCGGTAAGCGTCACGGCGGCAACGCGCGCGTCGCCGATGATCCGTTCCACCATCGCGGAGCCCACCAGCAGCGAGCCGAAGCATCCGTCGGGAAAGCCGGCGTCGCGGAACACTTCCTCGATCGCGAGCGCGCAGCCGGGAACGTTCGATGCATGCTTCAGAAGGCCCACGTTCCCCGCCATGAGCGCCGGTGCCGCGAACCGGAAGCACTGCCAGAACGGGAAGTTCCACGGCATCACCGCGAGCACGGTGCCGAGCGGCTGAAACGCCACGAAGCTTCGCGACGCGTCGGAGGGTGCCGGCTCGTCGGCGAGCATCGTCTCGGCATGATCGGCGTAGTGCTCGCATGCCCACGCGCATTTGTCCGCCTCGGCCTCGGCCGAAGCGAGCGTCTTCCCCATCTCCTCGGTCATCAGCCTGCCGTAGCGTCCGCGCCGCTCGCGCAGCAGGGCGGCGGCATTGCGCATCAAACGTGCGCGCTCGACGAACGTGGTGTGCCGATACTCGGCGAAGCGGGCGTGGGCGGCCGCGATGCGGGCCTCCACGTCGGGCTCCGTGTGCTCCGGGTAATCGGCGATGACCTCGTTGGTCGCGGGATTGATCGCGCGCATTTCGAACCGCCTCCACCAGCGGCGTGCAGTTGTATGATTACTCCGTCGGGCGTTCGACGCCGTCCTGCGCCTCGGGCTGCGTCGACCAGAACGGATGCTTCGGGTCGAAGCAGTCGTAGCAGGAGACGTGCAGATCCGCCCCCATCGACGCGAGCTTCGCCATCGTCTCGGCGTTGAACTTCACGTTCAACATGCCGATGAACGAGCTCATCGTGTAGTAGAAGTAGATCCGCTCCACCCCCGCCTCGCGCAATGCGTAGACATGCGGCGCGATTGCGTCGGCAAGGCACGTCAGATGATGATCACGGCACTCGGTCAGGTCGTCCTGCGTGGAGATCTCGTGCGACCAGAACCCCATGTCGTACGGCGAGCCCTTCTTGCACGTGGGGCGCGGATCGCCGGCAAGCGCGGCCTTCGTGGGCACCATGCCGAGCACCTCGCTGATGCGTTCAGGGTTCAGTCCTCGTCCCACGAGGTTCACTTCAACCGAGTAGTCGTTTGTAGGATAGTCAGGGTTCCGGCTCATAGGCATCGTTCGGAGTTGGAAGAAGAACACAGGGGCCGATCACCTCGGCGGTTGAACGCGTGGCGGTGGGGTGTTCACCGGTGCGCTTGCCGAACGCAGCGACAGGGCTGCGTTCGCGAAGTTGACGACGCCTAAGATCGCACCGAAATTGGAAGAGGAGCAAGCGGAAAAGGGGACGCGCCGCCGCTCACGCTCGATCGTGAACCGCCGCGGACGAAATGGTCGGCAACGAAACGGGCGATCCACCATCGCGGTGAATCGCCCGTCGGCATCATCAGGTTGCGCGCGGCTTATTCGCCGTCGCCGTCCTTGTTCACCACGAACACCTTCAGCGTCGCGGTCACGTTTGTGTGCAGCTTGATCGGCACATCGTACATGCCGAGGTGCTTGATCGGGTCCGCCATCTGAATCGAGCGGCGATCGACCTCGTGTCCCTGACGGCCGAGCTCCTCGGCGATCATCGGCGAGGTGACCGATCCGAACAGGCGATCGTCCTCGCCCACGCGCATCGGGATCGTGATCGACACCGACTCCAGGCGCTCGGCCTGGCTTCGGGCATCGGCCTCAAGGCGGGCCTGCTGGGCGTTGTAGAGCTTCTTCTCGCTCTCGATCGCGCGCAGGGCGCCGGGCGTGGCGCGATAGGCGATCGAGCGCGGGATCAGGAAGTTCCGGGCATACCCATCCTTGACATCGACGATCTCGCCGATGTTGCCCAGGTTTTCATAGGTCTGTCGAAGAATGACTTTCATTGGAGTTTCTTCCGCTATATCGTGTTGCTGCTTGCTTCCTTGCGAAGGCGCGCATCGAGGCGCACCGTATCCCTCATCGATCCGCGTTGGATCGATTCAGTTCCACCTTGTCGTTGAAGATCGAATCGAACGGGTCGTGCTTCGCCGCACCGTTCGTCGTTGTCTGCGATAGGCCGAACGCGTCATCCTCGCATTCGTACACCGAGTAATCGTCATCACGTTCCTCCACCACGCTCTCGTCGGCCGTCTCGTTCACCCGCCGCTTGTTCAGGAACTGGATCCGTCGGGCCTTGATCTCCACCGTCGAACGGGTTGAGCCGTCGTCGGTCTGCCATGTGCGGCTCTGCAATTCTCCCTCCACCAGCACCGCGCTTCCCTTGCGGAGTTTGTCCACACAGCTTTCCGCCAGGCGGTTCCATGCCACTACCCCAACGTAGCAGACATCCTCCTGCCACTGGTTGTCGCCGTCACGGAACTTGCGATTCGAGGCGATCGAGAAATTCGCAACGGGCGTGCCGTTGCGCGTCTGACGGATAACAGGATCCTTCGTAAGATTCCCCGCGATCAGCACGGAGTTCAGCTCGGGCATTTTCAATTCGGCCATACGCAATTCTCCTATCGCTGGATGTCGTTCATTCTCATCAGTTCATCAGCGAGGCCGGTGCTCGCAGCGGGTGAGCACCGGAAAATACGAAGGTCAGGAGGCTTCGCCGCCCTCG
>CAZJYH010000631.1:0-3346 GCA_964549365.1 uncultured Alphaproteobacteria bacterium | reverse complement strand
GAAGAGGTTCTCCTGGATGGTAGCCAGCAACACGTCGTGATCGGCAATCACACCCAGAGCACGCGCCAGACCGATCGCGCTGTTCAGTTCGTCCACCGTCCCGTAGGTCTCGATGCGCAACGAATCCTTCGCGACGCGACGGCCGCCGAACAGCCCGGTTGTGCCGTCATCGCCCGTCTTCGTATAGATCTTGTCAGCCATGGCCTGTCCGAGTTCGCAACGCGAGATGGTGCACCGTACCACGAAGTGCCGTCGGCCACACGCGATGTGCGAAGCCGTGGCGCCGATATCGGCAACGGAGATTGGCAACGTCCGTTCGACGCAGGCTTCCTATCTTTACAGCCCTTGCTGCTCAGGGAAACCGAAGCGTGCAAAGATACATCCGTGAGTATAACAACAACATCTCTCTTCGTCGCAATCAGTAAATCGCGTCGAGTGGTGACATCGTGATTCGGGAGACGCCTGCGCTTATGTCGTTCAAGCATGTGTTGATGGTCGGTGACATAGTCGGCGAGATCGGGCTTCGCCTTTTACGCGAACATCTGCCCGCATTGATCGAGCGATACGCGGCCGACTTCGTGATCGTCAACGGCGAGAACACGCACGAAGGAAAGGGGTTCCGCCCGTCGGACGTGGACGCGATATTCAAGAGCGGCGCCCACGTGATCACCTCCGGCAACCATGTCTGGGAGCGCTGGCAATCGAAGGACGTGCTCGCAAACAACCGGAACGTGCTCCGGCCGCTCAACTATCCCCGCGAAAACGTCGGCTACGGCTACGTGGTGTACACTCTTTCCGATGGGACGAAAATCGGCGTGATCAATCTGCAGGGCCGCACCTACATGCAGCCGATCGACTGCCCGTTCCGCGGCGCCGACTGGGCGATCGGACGAATCGAAGCCGACACCCGGGCGATCATCGTGGACTTCCACGCCGAGGCGACGGCCGAGAAGATGGCGATGGGCTGGCATCTCGACGGCCGCGTCAGCGCCGTCATCGGAACCCACACGCATGTTCAGACCAACGACGCGCGCATCCTTCCACAGGGGACCGCGTTCCTGACGGATGTGGGGATGACCGGCCCGTACGACTCAGTGATCGGCATGAAGAAGGAAGTTGCGATACGGCGATTCGTGACGCAGACACCGCACAAGTTCGAGCTTGCCGAGGGGGAAGGCCGCCTGTCGGCGGTGTATCTCGAGGTGGACCCGGTGAGCGGCCACGCCGGCGCCATCGAGACGATCGCCGTGCCGGAGTTCCGGCGCCGCGCCGAGGCATAGCCCGGGCGCACGGGAAACAAGTTTCAGGTCCCGGATTCTGCAAGCGGCAGCGTAACACCGTTGCGCGCCGCGGGTCAGATTAGATGTCAACCCACTATCGAACATCAACGCCGAGTATCCGGCTCGTTGCGGGCGCTTCTTGCCGACGCCCGCGCATTACTCCGCATACCATGAAGATCACATCGTTCTTGCGTTTCATTCTCGCAGCCGTCGTGGTGATGGCCTGCACCTGCGCCGCGCGCGCGCAGGAGACCGTTGTCGATTTCCCGAGCGCGAAGGTCGACGCCATCGAGCGGGCCGGCATCATCGCCGGTGCCGACGGCAGCCCAGTGGTGGCACGGGCCGTCTACGTGAAGCTGCGCAAGGGCGCGACCTCGGGCGCATCGGCGACCGCCGTTCAAGCGCTCGCCGAACGTGCGGGCCTGCGCGCAACCATGGCCACGCCGGTCCCGTTCACGCAGATGCCGGTGGGCGAGAAGGAAGCGGAACGAATCGCACGCATGAGCCAGGCTGATCGCGTCGCGATACAGGAGGCCGTCGATGATCTCGCGAGAATCGTCGAGCTTGGATACGACAACCCGATCGCCCCCGCCGACGCCGCGCGCATGATCGCCGCAATGCCGGGCGTGGAGTACGCCGAGCCGATTCCCATCCCCCACATACTCGAGCCCCCCCCCTCCGTCGCGCCGCCGAACGATCCGTTCCTGTCGCAGCAGACGCATCTGAGCCAGTTGAAGGTGCTGCAGGCATGGGAGATCTGGAAGGGGGACAGCAACCTGACGATCGGCATCGTCGACGACGGCGTCGACATGGTGCATCAGGATCTCGCGCCGAGCATCAAGGAGAACAGCGGAGAGGTGGGCGTCGACTCGCGCGGTCGCGACAAGCGCACCAATCGCGTCGATGACGACGGCAACGGCGTGGTCGACGACTGGCGCGCCGCCAACCTCACGGCAGGGAGCGACGGGTCGACGCCGGGCGATTCGAAGGGGGGCACACACGGCACGACGGTTGCCGGGCTTGCCGCGGCGACCGCCAACAACGGCATCGGCATTGCCGGCACCGGATATCGATGCCGCATGTTCCCGATCAAGACGGCATTGAAGAGCGGCGGCCTGTTGATCCGTGCATACGAAGGGATCGCCTACGCGGCGAACCGCGGGTTCAAGGTGATCAACTGTTCGTTCGGCGGAACCGGCTATGTGCAGGCACTTCAGGATATCATCACGAACCTGGTGCGCATCCACGACTGCGCGATCGTCGCGGCTGCCGGCAACGACGTTGCCTACAGCAACTTCTACCCCGCCGGCTATGACCACGTACTCGGCGTCGGAGCGCTCAACGCGAGCGCCGAGTTCACAACCACGTGGGGCGAGCAGGTCGACGTCTCCGCCTTTGCAGATTTCTCGACCGGTGAGAACGACACGTACTCCGGCGTCGGCCCGGCAACATCGTTCGCAACGCCGGTTGTCTCCGGAATCATGGGGCTGGTGCGCAGCAAGTTCCCGTCGCTCAACGCCGAGCAGGCGGCGGAGCATATTCGATTGACCAGCGATCCGCTGGCACCGGTCACCGACAAGGTGAAGCTCACCGGCTACGGACGCATCAACGCGCAGCGGGCCGTCGCCACCGATCCCTTCTCCCATCCGGCCATCATCGTCGACAGCGCCTGGATGACCGATCTGAGCGGCAACCCGATGGATCGCGCGGCGGTGGGCAGGTTTGCCAAGCTGCGCTTCCGATTGAAGAACATTCTCGGCAACGCCACCAACGTGCAGGTGCGCGTGGCCACGTACAACGCCGACAGCGTGTCGCTCCTGATTCGCGATACCACGCTGACGCTCGCGTCGCTCAACACCAACGAGGCGAAGAGCCCGGACGGCGGCGTCACGTTCCAGTTGAAGCAGCCCAACGGCGCGCGGCTTCGCTTCCGCGTGAGCATCACCGCCGACGGCAACTATGCCGACTACCGTTACCGGCGGATGCTGTTCTACATCCCATACACGACCTACAGCAGCGAGAACATCACACTGTCGCTCACCGATCACGGCCGGGTCGGCTTCGAG
>CAZJYH010000630.1:0-3348 GCA_964549365.1 uncultured Alphaproteobacteria bacterium | reverse complement strand
TCCGCAAGGTCGCGGAGTCAACTCCGCGAGAACATTGGGGGGGGCCGGTGAACCGCGCAACGGTTTCGTTGTGCCGGGTCGCGGAGTCAACTCCGCGACAACCTTGGGGAGAACAACCCCGCGACAACCCAGAGAGCGCGACTCCACCACAACCCGGAGAGCGCGACCCCACCACAACCCAGAGAGCGCAACCCCGCGACAACGCTCCGATCTTCACCCTTCATAATTCATACTTCATAATTCATACTTCATACTTCATACTTTCATTGCCTGCAGAATCGCGGTCTCCACGGCGGCGGCGTTCGGGAGCATCCGTTCCTCCAGGTGCCGTGCTGCCGGGATGATCGCGTCGGCGGCGGCCACGCGCGCGACGGGAGCGGCAAGCACGCCCCAGAGCGCCTCGGTGAGAAGCGCCGCGATCTCCGCGCCGATCCCCAGGCGCGCGGTCCCCTCCTCCAGCACCACCGCGCGCCGCGCGCGTCGGGCAACCTCGATGATCTCCTCACCCGGCAACGGCGAGAGCCGGCCAAGGACCAGCACCTCGACCGCCACCTCATGCTCGATCAGCATCCGTCGCGCGGTCTCGACGGCAAGACGCGTCATGCCTCCGTACGTGATGAGGGCAACGTCGGCGCGGCGGAAGCCGGTGAGCGAGAGCCCCACCGACGCATACGGGCCGGAGCCCGGGGCCACGGCGAAATCGTTGAAGCGACCGGCTGAAAGGTCCGGCATCTCGGTGCCGTAGAGCAGCTTGTTCTCTACGATCACCGTCGGCAAGGCGCTCTCGGTGATCGCGTGCGCGTACATGGCGCCGATGTCGTGCAGATGGCTCGGCGCCACCACGCTCAGCCCCGGCACGCCCACGAGGAATTTCTCGAGCGACTGGCTGTGCGTTGGGCCGTATCCGCGCCCGCCCCCCATCGGTGTGCGGATCACCACGGGGCTCGAGGCCTGGCCGTTGTACATCGCGCCGAACTTGGTGATGTGGTTCAGGATCTGATCGAAGGCGAGCGCGATGAAGTCGCCGAACATGATCTCCGCCACCGGACGCAGCCCGCGCAGCGCCATGCCGCCGCATATCCCCACGATGGCGGCCTCGCTGATCGGCGTGGTGAGCACGCGCCCGGGCCAGCGCGTCGACAGACCGCGTGAGATCTTGAACGCGCCGCCGTACGGGTCCAGCAGATCCTCGCCGATGAGATAGACCCGCTCGTCTCGCTCGAAGACATCGTGCAGCGCCGCGTTGATGGCCGCGGCAACCGTTCGTGTGGCGCTCATCGGGCGGCCTCCACGGCATCACGCGGCACGGCCGGACTCTCCGCCCAGGCGTCGGCGACGGCGGCATCCACCAGCGCGCGGCACTCGTCGGCAACCGCGGCGATCGTCTCACTCGCGACGCCCGATTCCAGAAGGCGCGCCTCGGCAACCGTCAGCGGGTCGCGCAGGCGGGCGGCCTCGATCTCCGCCGGGTCGCGGTTGTCGTCCCCCTTGCTGTGCGGAGCAAGGCGGTATGTGTTCACCACCAGGCAGGCGGGGCGCAGGCTCTCGCGAATCCCGCCGATGACCCGCCCTGCGACGGCACGTATCTCCTCCGCGTCGGTGGAGGTGACCTCCGTCGTATCGATCCCGAACGCGCGCGGGCGTGCGGCGATCTCGCCGGCGATCTGCAGATGCGAGGGGGTGCTCTGCGCGTAGTAGTTGTTCTCGATCACGAAGAGGATCGGCACGCTCCAGAGCGAGGCGATGTTCATCGACTCGTAGACCACCCCTTCCCCGAGCGTGCCGTCGCCGAGGAAGACGACGGCGATCGCGCCGCTCCGGCGTTCACGTTCGGCGAAAGCCATCCCCACGGCGTTCGGCACGATCCCCCCCTGCACGCCGTTGGAGTGAAAGTTGCCGCGGCACAGATGCTGGCTGCCGCTCAGCCCGCCGCAGACGCCGCTCGGGCGGCCCATCAACTCGGCGATGAGGCCGCGCACGTCGCCGGTGTAGGCGATATAATGCCCGTGACAGCGATGGTTCGAGAAGATGATGTCGGCGGCGGTGAGGCCCGCGATGATCCCAACGGCGTTCGCCTCCTGGCCGATGCACGTGTGCGTCGTTCCCACCAGCTTCCCCTGCGAGAAGAGCGTCAGGATGCGCTCCTCGGTTTCGCGGATCAGCCGCATCGTGCGGTAAAGGTCAACCATGAAGCGGAAGATAGGACTTGAGCGTGGAGCGTGCAGGGTTGAGCGTAATGTTCTTCGCGTCTTTGCGACTTCGCGGTTTGTTCGGCCGGCGCCGTTTGGCTGTTGGTCCCGTTGCCGTGCGGAGTGAACCGCAAAGGCGCGACGAACGCAAAGTCTGTCACGCTCAATGCGGCTTCACGCCTCGCCCTTCACTTCCCAGCGCGCCACCGATGAGATGGTCTCCAGCAGCTCCACCACCTTCGCCCCCATCTCGCCGTTGTTCGGCGGCCGATGCCCGGTGCCGATCGCGCGGATGAACTCCTCGCACTCCATGCGGAGCGGCTCGTGTTGTTCGAGCTGCAGCACGTGGATGTCGCCGGCGGAGTAGCCGAGCTTCACGGTGTCGTTGTCGCCGACGCCCACGCGATTGTCCACGCCGTTGTCGTAACGCTTCACCTTGCCGTCGAGCGCAAGCATCTCGTCGTAGATCATCGAGCCGTTGTCGCCGAAGGTCTGCATCAGGCGCATCTTGTTGGCCGAAAGCCAGCTCACATGGATGTGGGCGGTGGCGCCGCTCGGGAACGCGAGCTCGATGTGGGCGTTGTCGATCACGCCGGGCCGCTTGAAGCTGTCGCCGCGCGCCATCACGCTCTCCGGGTATTCGTCGAGAAGATGCAGGATGATGGAGCAGTCGTGCGGACCGAGATCCCAGATCACATCGAGCGCGGGATCGGGAGGGCCCAGGTTGATGCGGGTGGAGCTGATGTGGTGCACGCGGCCGAGCAGCCCGGCATCCAGCTCACGCTTCATCCGGCGCACGCCGGGGGCGAACTGGAACACGTGCCCGACCACCAGGACGCGATCGGCGCTTCGCGCGGTCTCCACCAGTTGCCACGCCTCCTCCGCCGTCTGCGCCATCGGCTTCTCGATGATGACGTGCTTGCCGGCGCGCAACGCCTCGATGCCGATGGCGAAGTGCGTGTCGACCGGCGTGGCGATCACCACGGCATCGATCTCCGGATCCTCCAGCAGCTCGGTGTATTCGAGCGTGGTGTGCAGATCGGGATAGGTCTCCTGAATGCTCGCAAGCCGCCCGGCGCGAAGGTCGCTCACGCTCTTCATGCGCGCCCCGGCGATGCCGCGGATGTGCCTGAGGAGATTCGGACCCCAATACCCACAG
>CAZJYH010000629.1:0-3363 GCA_964549365.1 uncultured Alphaproteobacteria bacterium | reverse complement strand
AACGCGCAGTTGCATGGGCAGATGGGCCCGGCCTTTCGGCCGGGGTTAAGGGGATCAGGGGAGAGGGAGGACGGGATGCCCGGCGCGCGCCGCTACTTCCGCACCACCGCGAGCTTCCCCATGATGGGAGCCCCGTTGTTGACGGAGATCTCGTAGACGTAGACGCCGGTCGGGACGAGGTTCCCGGCGAAATCGCGGCCGTCCCACAACACCCCGAGCAGATTGTTCATTGCATCCAGCTCGCGTATCTCCAGCTCACGCACGCGCGTGAGCGAGCTGGAGTAGATCCACACCTTCACGCTCTGCACCTGTTCCTTCGCGAGGTTCACGCCGAAGAGCATGCGCGAAGCGCCGTCGGAGATGTACGGCTGCGGCGATATCACCGATACCATCGTGTACTGTTTGGCGCCGCCGCGGATCGGGTTGACGCACCAGTTCGATGTCTGCGAGCTGAACCGGTAATACACCGTGTCCGCGCCGTTGACCAGGGGTGAATCGCCCCCGTGGTTGGTGGCCGAAAGCTCCAGACTGAAGTCGTCCATGCCGATGCTCGGGCCGCCGCGGCCGATGTCGGTGCGGGCGTTGGTGATCACGAAATCGACCGTGTCGCGTTTCCCCAGGGTGTTCGGCGGGAGCTGCACACGGTACATCCCGAACCCGAGCGGGTACAGGCTGCCGCTGATCAGCATGTCGGCGCCGTTGAACGCGCGGAATTCCGCCGGGCGCATCGAGGGATACTGCCGGGCTTCCAGGAAGTAGGTCGTGTCGCGCGAGCGAGCCCCCGTGTAGTAGCACCATTCGGCCAGCTCGCAGAAGCTGTTCTCCAGGTTCAGCGGCACGGCCGGCTCCGTGTGGGCCCGCAGCGCGCGGTCGATCGCCGTGAACATGTCGTCCGTCTCCGCGAAGCGATCCCATATCTCGCGCACCACGTCGCGGTTGATCCGCTTCGCCAGAAGATCCAGGTAGATCACGTGCGCGTAGCCGGTGACGTCCTCGCGCGTCTTCTGCGTCGAGAAGCCGTAGGACTGCGTCTGCCCGAGGAACTCCTTCACATACTGCAGGTAGTCCGGGATCTCCGGCATCACCTGTCGTTCCATCCAGACAGATGTTGCCTCGTACAGATCGGACTGCGAGAAGTCGTACATGTAGCGGCTGAACTGCACGATGTGATGGAACTCATGCGCCACCGTGACGCGCAGCCCGGCGATGCCGGAGGTCGGGTATCCCGTGTAGTCGTTGTCGAGAACCAGGAACCCGCTCACCGTGTTGTCGCCGGTCGGGTTGTCCTCCTCCGGGCGCGCAAGGCCGTAATACGCCGCGGGGAGATTGCAGATGTAGATGTCCAGCTCCGGCCCGATGCCGCGGTTGTCCGGCGGAGGGGGGAGATAGCCGAGCCGGTTGATCTCCACATCCCATGTGTACTCCAGGTAATACGCCACCGAGTCGATGTAGTCCGGCACATCGTTGCGGTTCGCGTCCTTCACCGACACCGAGTCGTCGCCGGCCACATCGTAGTTGATGCGGAAGTGGCCGCCGGCGGTGAGGTAGTTGCGCTGCTTCAGCACGCGTTGATCGCACAGGCCCCTCAGGACGGCGCGGTCCGAACCCTTCTCGTTCTGATTCGCCGCGATCCACGCAAGCGTCCCGCACGTGCGGTGTCCGTGCCCGTCGTAGTCATCCTGCGACTGTGCCGTCGCCGCCTGCATGGCGGCGCAGAGCACCAGGAGGACCGGCAGAAAGGTACGTGTGTACATGTAGGTTCGCGCTCTGAAGAGTTGATGTGGAGAAGGGGGACCGCATCAAACGGCGTTGCCGCTTTCGAGTGCCTCGATCTTCCTCCGGTTTTCGAGACGACCCGCCCGACGAATGGCGGCCGCCTCGAATCGCCGCATCTCCGTCTCCGTCTCCGGGGCGATCGGCACGGCCGGAAGGGGGCGCCCGTGCTCATCGATGCCGACAAAGGTAAGATAGGCGGTATTCGCATGGACGCAAGTCCCATGGATCGGATCCTCCACGTCGACGCGCACGCCCACTTCCATGGAGGTGGAGAAGACACGATTGACGGACGCCTTGAGTATCACGATGTGCCCAAGCTTGATCGGGGCGTGGAAGCTCATGCCGTCCACCGAGGCGGTCACGCAGACACGGTTGGCATGGCGCATGGCCGCAAGGGCAGCGGCGATATCCATCCAATGCATCAGGCGCCCGCCGAGCAGATTGCCCAGCTGGTTGGTATCGTTCGGAAGCACCAGCTCGGTCATCACCACCTGTGACTCGCGAACCGGACGGGGTGTGGTATTCATGGTCAGTGCGGTGTTATTTGGCCTGCGACGTCGCCGGCATCGCATCCTCGTCGAGCAGGCTCTTCGCCCTGTCCCGAGCGGCCATGGCCGACTTCGCGAAGGAGGAGGTTGGGTACATCTCGATCACGCGTTCGTAGTACATCACCGCCGATCGGTAATCCTCGCTCCTCATGTACAGCTCGGCGGTCATGAAATCCTTGCGGGCAAGCTTGTCGGTCAGGTCCTCCATGCGGGCGCGCGCGATCCGCGAGAGCGAGTCCTCGGCGCCGTAGACCGTGATGAAGGATTTGAAGACGTCGATCGCGAAGCCGGTCTCGCGCTGATCGCGGTCGTAGGTGGGGCTGCTGAAGTAGTAGCTCTCACCGGAGCGGAAGTAGGCGAGCTTCTGGAACGGGCTGTTCGGGAACGCGTTGCGCAGGCGGTTGTAGTTGAACGCGGCCAGCTTGTAGTCGCCGTCGCGGAAGTAGGTCTCGGCCAGGTAGAAGTGCGCGTCGTCCGCGAAGTCGCTGCCGGGATCCTGCAGGATCACCGTGTTGAAGAACTGCTGCGCCTCCTGGTAGTCCCCCTTCTCGAGCGCCTTCATCCCCGCGTCGAACCGCTCCCGGGTGGTTCCGGACTTCAGCAGGCGCGCAACGTCGCCGCCGCAGGCGAACAGCAGCAGGGCGGAGGGGAGCAACAAGAAAGCGAATCGAGGGAACAAACGCATGGAACTACCTGTGTACAAGGAATCGACGGCGTCGGCCAGCGCATCGCCGGGGCGGGCGGGCATCCGGCGCGTCGGGCCGAAAGGATCGACAATATACCAAGCCGTGGGTTACCGCCCGCCGGAGCGGCGATGCGCGGATGAAGAGCAGGCGCATCGGAACAGGCCGCACCTACGGCGCATGATATCGGGGCGACGACGTCCACCTATAGAAGACAGGTCGCGTCGGAGCCTGTCCCGAGTACACTCGGGGACGCTCGTGCCGGATGATCGTTCGGCCGCGTAGCGGCGGCCTATGTATAGCCATCGACGCCTTCTTCCGCGTACCCCGCCGCAGAGCGGCGGCCTTGCCGTGGG
>CAZJYH010000628.1:0-3364 GCA_964549365.1 uncultured Alphaproteobacteria bacterium | reverse complement strand
TAAACACGCATTTTTCTTCAACAAACCTGTCAACGTATTTAGGGACGGGACAGGGGTGATGAGTGATGGGTGTGTGAGTTCAACTCGGGGCGGACGCTCGGCCCCTGCCTATCACTTTGAACGTGTCATTTTGAACGTGTCATTTTGAACGTGTCACTTTGAACGTGGAACTTGGCATCGATTGGAGCGGCGGCAGCTCCTTGCCCTGAGTCCGACGGCCATACAACCAATACCCCCGATAGTGCGCTACGATCGACACATATTCATCTGCACCAATCTGCGCGACGCCGACGACCCGCGCGGCAGTTGTGGCGCGAAGGGGAGCGACGAAGTGCGCGCCCGATTCAAGGCCGCGCTGAAGGAGCGGCGTCTGAACGGACGCCTCCGTGCCAACACGGCCGGCTGCCTGGACGCCTGCAAGCACGGCATCTGCGCCGTGGTCTATCCGGACGGGGTCTGGTACGGCGGCGTTACCGTGGAGGACGTGGAGGAGATCATCGACGCGCACCTGGTGGCGGGGGAACCGGTGGACCGCCTGCGCATCCGCGACAAGCGCTACACACCGGAGGCGATCCTCGTGACGCTCGAAGTGCCGACGATCGACCCGCCGGCTCAGGATTCGCCGAACAGCGCCGCGGGCGCTCAGGCGCCGACATGTTCCAACTCTCCCCGTCTGCGTGCACGTGAACAATCCCAACGTCACCTACCTCGACATTCCCTCCGGCGACAACGTGCCGGAGCGTCTGCATGCGATCATCGAGATCCCGCGCGGCTCGCGGAACAAGTACGAGTATTATCCCGAGTTCAACTGCTTCAAGCTGGATCGCGTGCTCGCCTCGCCGATGCACTATCCCACGGCCTACGGATTCGTGCCGAGCACGCTCTATGTGGACGGCGACCCGCTGGACATCCTGGTGCTGATCGACGAGCCCACGTTCACCGGCTGCCTGATGGATGTGCGGCCCATCGGCGTGATGAAGATGGTGGACTCCGGCAAGCTGGACGACAAGGTGATCGCCGTGGCGATCAACGACATGCGCTACCATCACTACAACTCGCTGGAGGACATGAAGCCCCACGAGCTTGTGGAGATCGAGTACTTCTATTCCGTGTACAAGGACCTGGAGGGGAAGCAGACCGAGTTCAAGGGATGGACCGGCGTGGAGGACGCGCACAGGATCGTGATGGAATCGATCGAACGGTATCGGCAGCGCGCCTCCTGAGCCGGGCCGCACACGCCATTCGTATGCACGCAACAGGGAGCGGATGTTTTTTCGTCGCACGATCGCACGCATGACCGCAAGATCGCACGCACCACGCGGCGTGGCCCTCGGCGCCCTTCGCGTCGTGCCGTTGCTCTGCTGCGTCCTGCTCCTCGCATCCTCCTCCGCGCGCGCGCAGGAGCGGCGCGCGGACACACTCCGCGTGGACTCGGCGAACGCCGCGCGCCCGATCGACTCCTCGGCGACCCGGCCCTCGGCCGACACCGCCCACCTCATCGACCACGGCACACCGCTCGGCTCGATGGTGGAACGCGACGCGAGCCCCGGCATCTCGATCATCACCAAACGCGACCTCGTCTGGGAGCGCTACTTCACCTCGTACGACGTCCTCGCGCATCGCCTTCCCGCCGTCCCGATCTCGATGGGGCAGCCGGGGCTGGTGCGCGCGTTCAGCATCGCCGGGGCCGGCCCGGAGGCGCCGGCGGTGAACTTCAACGGGCGGCCGCTGTATGGTGCGGGCGGCGGCGCGTTTGCTCTGGACCTGTACCCGTCCGAGTTTCTGGAGCGCGTGGAGGTGCTGCGCGGCGCGCGGGCCGCCATGTTCGGCACCGGCGAGTCGTTGATCGCCCTGAACTTCACGGCGCCGCGCTACAACGCCGCCGGAAGCTACGTGCGCATCTGGTACTCGCAGGGGCCGAGCAACACCACGAACACCGACGTCACCTATGCACGCGATCTGCGCGGCCGCACGAACATGTCGCTCGGGTTCCGACGGCTCGTCAGCGACGGCGTCTTCACGACCGGCAACCAACGCGTCAACACCTGGAGCGCGCGCGGCTCATTGCGCAAGGACTTCGGCGGCGGCCTGACGGCAACCAGCGCGAACGACGATCTCTCCGCCGTGGTCCTGAACGATTCGCTCGCCGAGCGGGAGCTTCGGCACGACCTCACGCTTGCTGCGCGATGGTATCCCTCTTCAACGCCGAACGCGGCCCCCGACACGCTCATGGCCGCGCCCCCGGACACGCTCACGCGATTCGATGCGGCGGTCTTCTTCAGCTACAACGAGCGGACGCTGTTGAGCCGTGACCATCCGTTCGCCGTGGGATATGGGCGGCTGTTGGAGGGGATCACCGGCGCGCGGCTCGGCGCCGCGACGACGCTCGGCGCGCTCCGCATCGCGGCCAACGGCAACCTGCAATATGGGCGCCTGACCGGCACTCGCGCCGATGTGGGGGGCCTCTTCGAGGTGGACGCCGCGCCGGCGGTGCTGCGCGGCGGCCTGAAGCTCTCGCGCAACGACGCCGGGACGGCCGTGATCGCCGTGGCAGAGGGGGCGGCCGTCATCAACGACTCGCTCTCGCTGCGCGCCACGCTGCGTCAGCGTACGACGGTGGGGGGGGAGCCGACGTGCCTGAGCCCGACCGCGGCGCTCGACGTCGACTCCGCGCGCTCGCTCGGCGCGCACGCCACCGGCCTGCTCGCCGAGGCGGAGATCGTCTGGAGGAACGGCGCATGGAGCGTCACGGCCGGCGGCTCGCTGCGCAAGGCTGAGCCGCTCGCCTGCCTGCCGTTTTCATCCTACACCGTCACGAGCGCCTGGCTCGATGCCGGCGTGCCGATCGCCTTCCTCTCGCTCGATCAACATCTCGTCCTCACCTTCGCGCCGGAGCTCTACCGCGCCCTGCCGACTGTATACGGTGTGAGCGATCTCTCCGGGCGGTTCCGTCTCTTCGGCGGCAACCTGGACCTGAAGCTCGGCACCGCGCTGGAGTATCAATCGCAGCGGGCCGTGCTCGGCTACGACGATCTCAGCGCGCAGTTCATCGCGCCGCGTGCCAACCCGCTCGCGGTCACAAGCCCGCCCCTGCCGAACTGGAGCGCCTACGCGCAGGCGAGGATCGGCAGCGCGTATCTGCGCGTCGAAATCCGCAACATCCTCGGCGCCGAGAGCAGCCTGCTGAACCGCTACCCCTCCTTCGGCCGCGGCTTCTACCTCGGCGTCAACTGGGCGCTGGTGGACTAGGGGGAAGGAAAGAGGAGAGAAGAGGGAGGAGAGAAAGAGGCGGGGGAGCAGAGGGTTCAAAGTTTCACGTGACAAGTTCAAAGTTCAACGTTCCAAGTGAGAGGCCCGGGCAGTT
>CAZJYH010000627.1:1066-3366 GCA_964549365.1 uncultured Alphaproteobacteria bacterium | reverse complement strand
GGCTCCGGCGGATCGTTCGGCTCGTCGTCGCTGCAGCAGGAGATCGGCCTCGGCGATGCCGAGCGGATCATGTCGGTGGCGATCACGTGGCCGGGCTCCGGCACGAAGCAGACCGTCGTGAACGTGCCGATGGATCGCTTCGTGGCGATCACCGAAGGGGTGAAGGAGCCCGCCGTGGTCGAGCGCAAGCCGATCGGGATGCCGGCCGCCGGAATGCCCTCGATGCATCATCACGATCATGATCACGATCATGGGCACGAGCATCACTGAGCCGCGCCGCTCGAACGATATGGACACGCCCCGATGCGCACCGGACGGCGCATCGGGGCGTGGGCGTATCTGAGCGCGACCGTCATGGTCGACTCTCGGTTCGGCCGGGCGTTCGGATCGGGGGGATGAATCGTCGGGATCCTGCGTTTGTTCCCCCGTTCGCTACCCCGTCACGCAATTGCCGATCGTCACCTTCTGCGTCATGTAAAAGCTGGCCGAATTGGTCCATCCGTATGCGACCAGCAATACCTGATTTCCGCTCTGCGGGTTGTAGAGCGTCGTGCCGACCGACGTTGGGAGGTTCGTGCTTTCGAACCCGTTGGTGTACTGCGCCGCATAGAGCGTGGAGCCGTCGCCGGAGTACGCCAGCAGTCCGGCGCCGGTGATCGGCTCGGTGGGGCTGTTGGCGATCAGCGTGCAATAGGCGCTGAGCTGCCCGGTTCCCGAGGAGTAGCACGCGCCGGCGTCCTGGATGGTGACGGGGTTACTGTTGCTCGCCAGGTCGGCGCTCAAGGCCTGGAGGGTGAGCCCTCCCGTTCTCGCGCTGTGGAGAAGTTCCTGTTTCGTCATTGCCATGATTCTTTCCGGATATATGAATGTGTCGAAGGAGTGCCAGAGCGGAACATCGCATGTGCAACGCTTCGGTGCCGATCAGTGCGCGTGCGGGGGCGTCGGTGTTCCCGTGCGATGCGTGTACGGGGTGCATACATGATCGCCGCGGATACGTGCCCGGGGCGTGCGCCGGTGGCGCCCCGGAACGAACGTGATACATCATCGGTCCGGCGTTCTGCCGGAGTATGATACTACGGGCAGGGGATTCCCCAGAGGTTGATGTGGATGCAGCCTCCAGCGTCGTAGTGCGAAAGCACCAACAGACACTGCTGACAGTTCCCGTTGCTGATGTTCAGTGTCGTGTTCGTGTTGAACGGGATCTGTGTTGTGCCGCCGTCCAGCGAGAACCAATCGAAGGTGGCCGGCACCGGCGGGCAGGTCCCGTTGATGTTGTACGTCGTCGGTCCCGGGGCGACGGTGGCGTCGTTTTGCGTGACGCCGCCCCAGCTCGTCGTGACCGTGATCGGCAGGCAATCCGCGTCGATGTTGCTGGTGTACCCGATCTTGAACGTGCAGCAGTTGTTTGCCGTCCCCTGCGCATGTGCGGGTGCGGCCATGAACAGTAGCCCGGCCAGCATGATGCCGGCGGCCGTCAAACGTGTCTTCATCAGACGTGCTCCTGAAAGAGTAATGATGAGGTTGGGGGACAGCGGCTGCAAATATGGCGACGCCGGGGTGGAGCGTCAACGTTTATTATTCCCCGCTCGGTGACGGGTGAATTGCGCGCCGCGCTTGCCGCCGCGTGCGTCGCGTTGTAGTTTCGTCCCCGGCATCTCATGCCTTCTCGTGCCCGGCCGCCATGGCGGTTCCGGACGCCCACTCAGGCTGAATCCACGGGGGAACCATGGTCATGAACAACACCGCCGCGTCCGGCAAATCGATCAAATCGCTGCGCGGCTGCCTTCTGAGCCTCGCCATTCCCGCGCTCGGCGTCGGGCTGGCATGGTACTTCATCTTCGGGCCGATGCACCATCACAGCGAGCTTGCCGAAACCGGCACGCATGCGCCCGGGCGGCTGCTCTCGGTGGAGGAGACCGGGACGGTGATCAACGATTCGCCGGAACTGCATCTGAAGATCGAGTTCCGCCGCGCCGACGGCGTGCTCGATACCTCCGAGACCGATTTTGTCCCCTCGCTCCGATCGCTCTCGATGTTTCAGGAGGGGGTGGCCGTCACGGCCGCATACGATCCGAAGGATCCGGAGGACATCACCGTGGTGGATCTGAGCACCGGTCCGGGGTTCGGAACCGCGCCGCCCCCCGCGCCGATCGTGCCCGGGCTGGATTCGCTGCGCCGGGCGAACGACTCGCTCGCGCGGGAACTGGAACGCGTGAAGGGGGGGAAGCGGTAGGAGGAGGTCCTGTCTGTTGCGCGGGAGCGTTATGCGGCGCGGGTCGCGGGGTCAACCCCGCGACAAC
>CAZJYH010000627.1:0-1056 GCA_964549365.1 uncultured Alphaproteobacteria bacterium | reverse complement strand
AAGTGATCGCGAACGATGAACCAGGCTTCAATCAGATCTCGAACATCGATGACTCGAAAGATTGCGCAGCGGCGAGTGGAGGGGAGCGTGCGCGCGGCGCTGGAGGTGCGGCCCAGCCCGATCGACGGCCGCGGCCTGTTCGCGCTGGAGCCGATCGGCGCGCGCCGGAAGATCGGGGACTTCTCCGGCGAGCTGGTGACGGTGCGCGAAGGGCGGCGGCGTGTGCGCGAACTGGAGCGGATCGCGCTGGTGGAACTGAGCAACGGTCATGCGATCGACGGCTCGCGGTGGGGGAACGAATTCCGCTATATCAACCACTCCTGCCGTCCGAACACCTACATGCGCACCATCGGCCTGCACGTGGAGTTCTATGCGCTCCGCGCGATCGCCGCCGGCGAGGAGCTGACGTGCAACTACGGCGAGACGCATCACGACGAGACGCGTCCGTGCACGTGCGGGAGCCCGGGGTGCAGAGGGCGTATCTGACGCTCGCGCGCGGAACGTGACGTGCGGCACGGGGCGCGGGCGCGACCCCACGAGGACTGTATACCGACCCCGGAGGACGGCATCGTGAAGCCGACTCCACAACACCGGTCCGAGCACGATCACGCCGTGTACGTGGAGCCCAACGTGTGGGTGCATCATCGCGTGGGATGAATCCGGCGACGACACTTCCCGCAGCCATGATCCGGGCAACGATGCTCCGTGCAGCTATGTCGCCGGAGTCGCGCTCGGCGGGCCCGCGGGCGAGCGAGTCGCCTGCCACCAGAAGAACGCCGTTGCGCACGCGGCGACTCCGAACGCGAAGAGCACGGTGCGCCCGGTGAAGCGACCCTCGGCGAAATCCAGTCCGATCCAGAGCGCGGCCGGGAGAAGCGAACGGAGCATCGCCGAGGCCAGCGCTCTGCGTCCGCGAATGTTCCCGAGGCGCCCGGCGACCGATCCGAGCGTGAACGTCAGGTACAGCTCGCGCGCGCCGACCCCCGCGATCGCGAGCAGTCCGAGCGCCGCGGCGAGAACCTCATCCCGCAGCACGAACTGCGCCAGCACGAAGCC
>CAZJYH010000626.1:1159-3367 GCA_964549365.1 uncultured Alphaproteobacteria bacterium | reverse complement strand
CTGCCGTATCACCCGTCGCAGCAGGGTGTCGGTCATGGTTGGACGTAATCGTGATGGCGCTTAGTGCAGCAGGCTCTCGATCTCGGCAACGGCTCGCTCGACGTCGTCGTTGACGACAACCACATCGAACGATCCGGCGGTCCCCATCTCCATCTCGGCGCGGTCGATGCGTCGCTGCAGCGTTTCGGGATCCTCCGTGCGGCGTGCCTGCAGTCTTCGACGCAGCTCCTCGAACGACGGCGGGGCAATGAAGATCAGGAAGGCGTCCTCCGGGAACGCGGCGCGGATCGCCAGCGCTCCCTTGACATCCACGTCGAAGATCACCCGGGTCGTTTTTCCGGGAGCGATCCAGCGTGCCACTTCGCGGCGCAGCGTGCCGTAGTAGTTGCCGTAGATCTCCTCCCATTCGACGAGGTCGCCGGCGGCGATGTGTTTGCGAAACTCTTCGACGCTGAGGAAGTGGTAGTCGATGCCGTTCGTCTCGGCAGCGCGGCACGTGCGCGTCGTGGCCGACACCGAGAACCGCCACTCGGGGTTCTTCTCGAGCAGGCGGTGAGCGATGGTGGTTTTGCCGGCGCCCGACGGGGCCGACAAAACCACGATGCGGCGTGTGCCGCCGATGTGCTCGGGCGATCGCGCGTCGGTGTGACGCTGGGGGTTTGTCATCGCGGTGCCGTTCCAGCTTACTCGATGTTCTGCACCTGCTCGCGGATCTTCTCCAACTCCTCCTTGGCCTGCACCACCAGATGCGCGATCTCGGCCTCGTTGGCCTTCGAACCCATCGTGGTCACCTCACGGTTGATCTCCTGCAGCAGGAACCCGAGCTTCCGTCCGGCGGGCTCCGGCCCCTTCACGGCCTCGACGAAGTACTTGCTGTGGCTGCGATAACGCACGCACTCCTCGGTGATGTCCAGCTTGTCGGCGAGCATCACGATCTCGAACTCCAGGCGCTGCTCGTCGATCTCATCGTTCTCGAACAGCTGCGCGATGCGCTCGCGAAGCCGCTGCCGCTCGGCCGGGATGCGGGTCTTGGAAACCTGCTCCACCTGGTCGACCATCCCGTCGATCGCCTTGATGCGGTTGAGAATGTCGCGCGCCAGTTCGCGCCCCTCGTTGCGGCGCATCTGGTCGAGCTCGTGCACGGCCATCTCCACGGCGCCGGCAACCAGCTCCCAATGATCCTTGTTCGCATCGTCGCCGTCGTTGCGGCCCATGATCTCGTCGCGGAACTCCAGCAGGTTCTGCAGCGTGACGGACTCCTTGATCTTCGCATGCTTGCGGATCTGGTCCAGCGCGTCCTTGTAGACGTTCACGACGTCCGGATCGATCGTGAACTGAACGGCCGTCTCGCCGGACTCCTCGAGGTTGATGTTCACGTGGATCTTCCCGCGCGTCAGCATCTTTCGGAGGATCTCACGAATGTCGTTCTCGCGCGGGTTCAGCTCGCGCGGCATCCGCGTGGAGATCTCGAGGAAGCGGTTGTTGACGCTTCGCAGCTCCACGCTCGCCGTGACGCCGTTGGCGGAGGTTTCGCCACGGCCGTAGCCGGTCATGCTGATAATCATAGATGCTCGTTATGTCCGAAGGAACGTTCGTACTTGGAAAGAACGCTAACATACGAAACGGCGGCCGATCGTAACAGGGGCCGCTCGTGCATGGGATGGATCGTCGCCGCCGCCGCGCCTTGAAACGTGAACGGGAGGGGACGGCCTTTGTGCCGTCTCCTCCCGTTCGAGATTGTGCCGATTGCGCGACGGTTATTCGTCGTCGGTCTGTACACCGGAGATCTTGATCGTCACATTGTCCATGGTCTTCCCCTTGCCGACGGTTACGGGGGTGGGGCGGGGGTCCCATTGCAGTCGCGCGGTGCTGATGCCCTGCGCCTTGAAATAGCCGCGCAGGGCGGCCGTGCGCTCCTCGAGCAATGCCTTGACCGGGTCACCCGCCGGCGGTTGCGGCGTGGTCTCGGCGGCCGGCGCGGCGCTCCCCTTCTTCGGCTTCTTCGCCGGGGCCGGTTTCTTGGCGGCGGCGGGGGGCATGTCGGCGATCAAGGTGATCCCGACCACCATCCCCACCTGCTTGTTCATCAGATCGGCAACGCTCTGCAGGTTCGACTGCGCGAGAAGCTTCGCCGAGCCCGGCTCGAACAACACTTCCGACGAGAAAACAAAACGGGACCCATCGGGAGACCAGGCTGGGGCCATATCA
>CAZJYH010000626.1:0-1149 GCA_964549365.1 uncultured Alphaproteobacteria bacterium | reverse complement strand
GAAGTCCTGAACGGTCTCCTGATAGTTGTTGCCGTCCGGGCTGCGGAAGTTGAAGATGCCTGTATAATACCGCGGCGACACCACCTCGAACCGGTACTGGGTGGATGGGCCGATGATCACCTGAAAGGCGCCGGTCCTCGGATTGATCTTCGAGGAAGTCGTCGTCTCGGTTGCCGAGCCTGCGTACACGTTCACCCGTCCGCCGTCGATCGGGCGTCCGGTCTTCGAATCGGTGATCGTACCCTTCACCAGCTTCACGGGGTTCGTACTCTGGGCAGAAGCGTCGACGGCGCCGGCCATGAGGGCGGCGGCCACCATCGTCGCGCACGAAAGCATCGTGAGTGTTCTCGGTTGTCTCATGAGGTCAGTCGGGAATGATACAAGTGAAATGATATCGTCGCGGGCACCGTGGTCCGCAAACACCGTGACGCTCGGACCGGGATACGTCGCGGGCATAAACGACACGCTATGTACAAGAAGGTTACATGCGCAATGCAATCTTCCGTTCGTTCACACACTGTCGTCTCAACGATTCTTGTCGAGGAAGCGGGCGATTCCCTGTCGGCAATCGGGTGTCATGCGGGCAAGCGCGTTCATTCGCGCGGCATAATCGAGCGCGGAGTCGAGCGGCATCTCGTCCAGGGCGGTAAGCATCTGCTTGGTCATCGCGATCGCCGAAGCGCTGCCGGCCGCGATCGCACGAGCGGTAGCGCGCACCTGATCATCGAGCGCCGCGGCATCCCCATCGACGAGCGTGGTCACCAGGCCGCGCGCATGCGCCTCGTGCGCGCCGACGATGCGGCCGCTCAGCAACAGCTCGCGCGTCTGGATCTGCGTGGACTTGCGGATGAGGAACGCCATCACGATCGCCGGGATGAACCCGATGCGCACCTCGGTATAGCCGAAGGTCGCCTCCGGTCCGGCGATCACGATATCACACACGGTTGCAAGCCCGCATCCGCCGGCGATCGCCGGGCCGTGCACGCGGGCGATCGTCGGCTTCGGCACCGTATACAGCTTGCGCAGCGTGCGGGCCAGCGCCGCCGAGTCTTCCATGTTGTCGAGCACGGTGTACTGCGCCATGCTCTGGAGATATTCCAGATCGGCGCCCGCGCAGAAGGCCGAGCCCCTGCCCGCCAGCACGATGGC
>CAZJYH010000625.1:0-3372 GCA_964549365.1 uncultured Alphaproteobacteria bacterium | reverse complement strand
CGCCGGTGTCGGCGACAGGGAGGCGAGTGGGATGGCGGCGCCGGTGTGTCGGCACGCATGTGATGCGCGGGAGGTCCCGGCCACGGCCGAACCCCCCGCGGTGATGTGCTACATCTTCTTGCGGAGGACAACCTTGGCCGAGGCCGCGAGCGCCCCGCCTGCCTTCTCCCTGTATCGCGATATGATGCGGCGAACATAGTCGCGCGTTTCGCTGAACGGCGGCACGCCGCGATACTTCTCGACATTCCCGGGTCCGGCGTTGTAGCCGGCGAGGGCGTATTCCACGTTCCCCTTGAAGCGCTTCAGGAGCATCTTCAGGTAGCGCACGCCCCCCTCGATTGCCTGATGCGGATTGTTCGGGTCCGTCACGCCCAGCATCTGCGCGGTGCCCGGGATCATCTGCGTCAGGCCCATGGCGCTGTCGACGGAGATCGCGGTCGGATTGAAGTTGGATTCCTGTTGCACAAGCGCCGCCACCAGATGGGGATCGATCTGATACTTCGCGCTGATACGCTGGATCAGATCGCGGAACGGCACCTTCCAGGTGAGCTCCACAACCGCGTCGGGTCCTTCCACGATCAATTCGTTGCGCGGACGGAATGCCCGTTCCTGCACTTCCACGCTCGTCTTTGCCGCCAGCGCCATGCTCTGCTGATTCCGCGACCGCGTCACGCCCGTGGGATTCCATATCATCACCGTCACCAGCGAGTTGTTGATCCGCTTGACGGCATGCGCAACAATCAGCGAGTCGGTGCCGGCATCGTTCAGCGCCGCACGGCGCATCTTGAAGTCGAAGCCGTACTCTCCGGCATACCATGCGACCAGAGCGTTCACCGAGGAATCGCTGCGGTACAGCCGCGAGAGGGTCGCGGTCGGAATCCCGGGGATCGTGCCGGTGCCGGTCTCCGCCTTCACATGAAGGAGGAACGGCGGGGCGACCAGTGAGCCGCGCCCGGGCGAGCCGAAGATGCGGAGATACTCATCGCGCGGGTAGAACTCGAGATGTGCGTCGGCCACCTGGCCGACGGCCGCACGTTCCTGCTGCAGGTATGTTGCCTGGCGCCGCGCCGTCACCAGGCCGCTGTACGCCACCTTGGCCGCCCGTGCCACCGTCGACTTCGGCCCCCCCATGAGAAAGGTCTGCGCCGTGTTCTCATCGAGGACCGGAGCGGCCGGCCGCGGAGCGTCGCCGGGCGTCTGAGCCGCCGCAATTCCCGTCTGCACGAAGAACGCGGCAGCGGCAAGTGCCCAATTGATATATCGTTTCACCATGCGGATTCTCTGCTGAAAGGTTCCAACGCCTGTTCACGTGCTCATCACAACCACATCACAACACTTCGCTCGGTGCGTTCATCACGCCGGCCGGGTCCTACGCGTCCCCGGTCTCCTGGATGCAGGACCGACACATTACAAAGGTTGTCAACGGCGGCCAATGCCATTCATCTTCATCATCACGACACGGAGCGGCAGGAACCGGATCGATACAAGCAGTACAACTTACTGCATCCGCCGGTTACATCGAGACGGAGGAATAACACGCAACGTGTTTTTTTGTTAGCCAAAATCATGCCGTGTTCCGGCGCACCGTATCTTTCCGGACCTCTATTTTTCAAGGTCCGTACCATGAGCCCAGAGAGCTGGAGCGAGCGCATCCATGATGACGAATCGCTCACCGACAACCTCACCGACGACGAAGCAGTGGAGATTCTGACCTGGGCATCGCGGGCGCTGGCGCTGTGCACGTCGGACGACGAATGCCGCGCGCTGGTTGAACGGATCCGAGATGTCAATCGTGCCGTCGCGGAAGGCGCGCGCTTCCCCACGTTGATGCAACGCTTGAGAGGATCGTCCCAACATGATACACACGAGGACTGATGCCCCCGGCTCCGAGTCGGTGAACATCATGCGGCCAACGATGCAATGGAGCGGCACGGCATGGTTCGACCGGAGACGACGCCGGGTGTTGCCGAGGAGCGGCGGTGTTCATCTGCTGATCTTGGTGCTCGTTGCGTCCGCGTTGGCGGGATGTGATCTGAAGGATCGGCGGGATGCACCGGCCGACCGGCGCCACGCGCGCGGGGGAGATGCCGCGGATGCGCTCGACGGATCGGACACGATGCAATCCGCCGAATCCGATGCCGGTTCGGGGCGAACGACCGCCGCGGTGACCGGGCCGATTGGGGTCTTCTTCAGCAACACGTACGCGGGGGATCCCGAGGTCGGCGA
Organism: uncultured Alphaproteobacteria bacterium; assembly: GCA_964549365.1. GTDB lineage: Bacteria > Bacteroidota > Ignavibacteria > OLB7 > OLB7 > JAFDZV01. Next base: position 1,146 of record CAZJYH010000625.1, on the reverse strand, counting down.
GTCGGATATCGCGAACATCGATCGCCGCTGTGCCGCGTTCATCGCCACGGCGCGCCGCACGCTCGACTGCGCGTTCTTCGAACTCGAGTCCGACAGGATCGCCGCGGCATTGATCGCTGCGCGGCGTCGTGGCGTGCGGGTGCGTGTGGTGGCCGAAACCGACTACCGCGACAATGGGCCGATGCAGGCGATCATGGCGGCCGGCATCGTGGTGCGCTTCGACGGCCGCGCCGCCTTGATGCACAACAAGTTCATCGTGGTCGACGGGGCCGCCGTCTGGACCGGCTCGTACAACGTGACCAACAACTGTGCGTTCCGGAACAACAACAATGGACTGATCATTCGCTCGGCGGAGCTGGCAGAGAACTACACGGCGGAGCTCTCCGAGATGTTCGATGACGGCATGTTCGGGCCGCGATCGCCTGCCGCAACGCCGCACTCGCTGGTGAAGCTCCCGGACGGAACCGACATCTACAACTACTTCTCCCCCGAGGATGACGTGCCGCCGAAGATCGTGCGCTTTCTGCGGGCCGCGAAGAAGAGCGTGCATTTCATGGCGTTCAGTTTCACGGACTCCGCCGTCGCCGAGGCAATGCTCGAGGATGCGCGTCGCGGGGTTTCGGTGGAGGGGGTGGTGGAGACGCGCGGCGCGTCGGGGCGTGGGGCCCAGGCTCCGCGCCTGCGGGCGGGGGGTGTGCCGACGCTGCTCGACGGCAATCGGTACGTGATGCATCACAAGGTGATCGTGATCGACGGGCTGTGGACCATCATCGGGAGTTATAACTTCACCGGCTCGGCGGCCGAGAGCAACGATGAAAACCTGTTGGTGATCAAGAGCAGCGCGGTGGCGCGGGCGTTCGAGGGGGAGTATGACCGTATCAAGCGGATGGCACGGCGCGCCAATCCGTCATAGGAGGCGCGATGACCTCCGCGCCTGCCCCGGCCCGTCGTCTGCGTGGCCGGTCGGGGACACCATGTCAACAGAACGATCAGCGTGGAGCAACTTTCTCCGGTTACCACCGTTACGGTGTTTCAATTCAGGGGAGCGCGCAGGGTGTGGGCGTTCGCGCAGATGGCGCTCGCCCAGGGCACCCTCAACGTCGCGCTCTGCGGAATGTTTTCAGTCCGGCCGGCGGGGACACAAAC
>CAZJYH010000624.1:0-3373 GCA_964549365.1 uncultured Alphaproteobacteria bacterium | reverse complement strand
CGAAGACCCTGGTTGTTCCTTGCCAAGGAACAGCGCACGTATACGCCATTTGTCTCGCAAAGACGATGTGGTTGAAGACCGAAATCCCGACGGCGTCCGCCTTTCTCTCTCCTCGCTCTCCTCCCTCCTTCCTTCTGCCTTCCCCTTACCCCACGTACGGCACGGTGCGGCGACCGTTGAGATACTCGTGGAAATGCCGCAGAAACTCCTGATGGTGTGGTGTGACGTCGGCCGGAAGCGCACCCAGTCCGAAGAAGCGCAGAGCGCTTGACTCGGCCCCGTGCGTCGGCACGCCGGAGAAGCGCTCGGCCACAAACGAAATCTGCACGACGGCCACCTCGTCACCGTTCGGATAACGCCCGAGGTACCGTTCGCCCGAATAGACTCCGAACAGCCAGAGATCCTCCACCACCAACCCGGTCTCCTCCAGCACCTCGCGGCGCGCGCACTCGGCGGCCGTCTCGCCGATGTCCATGATGCCTCCGGGAAGTCCCCAGAGCCCGGAGTCGGAGCGGCGTTCGAGCAGGACTTCCTCGTCCTCGTTCAATACGATGCAGGCCGTCGACGGCACAAGCAGCCGACGACTACCGATCATCTCGCGGATCGTTCGAATGTACTCGGGCATGATGCTTCAGGGGGGAAGGAACGCCCCGGCCCCGGGGGGCGAGGGCATGGGGATGTGCGATCGGCACGAGCGATGGTGCTCGCTCGCGCGACCGGGAAGCCGGAGTATCTGCTGTTCTTGCCCCCGACGCGGGGAATCGCAACGGGGCGGGCGAAGATACCACGGAATCGATTACGTCGTATCGGATAAGGCCTGAAAAACGACGATTTTTCTCGATACTTGGCATTTTCTCCATCGAGACCCTCGTCGCAACCAACAGCTGCAACACCACGGCACGTGGCGTGTACGTACTGGATCAACACATCGTGGAGTCTGCACCATGATCATTCTCATCGACCTGCCGGAGGGCGACCGCCGTCCGTTGGGCCTTGATCTCATCTGCCCGGAGCTCGGGTACTGCAATCTGACGGCGCTCACCTCCGACGCCGACGCTGAGTCCCCCGAGACGCAGGGGACGCTGTCAATCAAGACGGCATTCGGCGGCACGGAACATTACCGGATCGGCAACAACCGCTTCACGGTCGGCCCGACGAGTTACCTGATCGTCAATCATGCCCAGCGCTACTCCGGCTACGTGGAATCGAAGACGCCGGTGGAATCGCTGAGCGTCTTCTTTCGCCCGGGCTTCGCCGAGCAGGGGCTGCGCTCGCTGATCACGCCGGAGGATCATCTGCTCGCCGATCCGGTCGGCGCCCCCGAGACGGCTCCGATTCAGTTCGTCGAAAAAGTGTACCACAACGACCCGCACCTCATGCCGGCGATGCGGCGCCTGCACGATGTTGTCGCCTCCGGTCGGGCGACGCGCGCCTGGCTGCATGAACAGTACTACGACCTGCTGCTGCGGATGCTGTCGGTGCATCGCGATGTCGGGCGGCAGATGAACGCGATCCCGGCCGTCAAACGCTCCACCCGCGTGGAAACCTACCGGCGCCTGAGCCGCGCGGTGGACTTCATGGAGGCGAACCTGCGGAGCGTGATCGGCCTGCGAACCATCGCCTCCGAGGCGGCGCTTGCTCCGCATCACTTCCTGCGCCTGTTCAAACGCGCCTTCGGCAGGACGCCGCACCAGTACCTCACCACCCGACGCATCGAGGAGGCTTCGGCGTTGCTCAAATCGACGGACATGGCGATCGCGGAGGTCTGCGACGCCCTCGGGTTCGATTCGGTTCCCTCCTTCAGCCTCCTCTTCAAGCGGCACACCGGCCTTCCCCCCGGCGAATTCCGCCGTTCCTCGCGCCGCACCGGAAAGTCGGCCCCGATAATTGGCAATTCTCGATAGCCGGACGACGCCCGGCACGCTGTATCCTTGGGCATCCGCTTCGGCATGCATCCGGCTCCGTCGATTTCCGGGTCGTTCAGTATCGCCGTGACGGTTTGAACCCTTCCCCCAATTCCGACACATCGAATCGCTCTACCATGTTCCGTTCCACACTTGTCAGCACCATCGGCCCGGCACGCCGGACGCTCGCCTTCGTTTTGCTCTGCTTCCTTTCCGGGCACCTGACCGCACATTCGCAGGTCACCTACTCGTTCACGCAGGAGCAGGCCCCCTATGTCGAACTCGAATCCGCAACCGCGCTCGCCATGCCGGTCTGGGACTCGGTGGCCGTGATCGACCTCGGGGCCGATGCCTTCCGGTTCTTCCGCCGTGAGTTCAGGCTTACCGGCGAGACGCCGTTCGAGGTGGGCGGCTACGGCTTCGTGCGCGCCTGGGACGATTCGAGCGTGATGGTGATCGACGGGCTGTTTACGCCGCTCACGAGCCGCTCAGAGGGGACCTCGGTCTCCTATCACCTCGACGGAACGCCGGGCGATCGCGTGCTGAAGGTGCAGTGGAAGAACGTCGGGTTCCCGACCGGGATCGACTCGGACTTCGCGAACCTGCAGATCTGGATCCATCAGCGCTCCGGCGTCATCGAGCTGCGATACGGCCCGTCGTCGGTCGAGGGGCCGAATGCGTTCAACACCAACGGGCCCTGGGCCGGCGCGTTCACGTCCCCCTCGGACTTCACGCGCATGACGGAGAAGTGCTGGATAATCGGTGACCCGGCCAAGCCGACCTACGACACGAGCCGCACGTTCACGTTCCGGCGCATGACCGGCGCTCCGGCCGCCGGGACGTTGTTCCGCCTGACCCCACGCGCGACGCTCGCGGTGCCCGAGTCGGCCCCGCCCCACGACGGGATGCTGCTGATCCCGAACCCGGCGAACGATCGCGTACGCCTGGCGGCTCCGAGCGAACGGCCGGTGGCCGTTCGGATCGTGGACGCCGATGGGAACGTGGCCCGGCGCACGGTGCTGGCGGCCGGAGCCACGGAGATGACGCTCGACGGTCTCGCCGCCGGGGCGTACCTGGTGGAGATGAACGACGCCGGCCGCATCTCGCGAACGAAGCTGCTGGTGCGATAAGCGCTCAGGTTGCGCTTCGCGTCGTTGCGGTGCAATCGTGTTGGACGCTGGACGCCGGACGCTGGATGACGCTGGACGCTGGACGCTGGACGCCGGACGCCGGACGACGCTGGACGATCGCCCGGGATGTGGCGAGTAGCCCCGATGAATCGGGATCTTGGACGAGTGGCGAGTGTGGCGTCCTTCGCGTTTTTGCGGTGCAATCGTGCTGGACGCTGGACGCGGGACGATCGCCGGGGATGTGGCGAGTGGCCCCGATGAATCGGGATCTTGGACGAGTGGCGAGTGGTGTGTGGCATGAAGCTGTATACCTCAGAAGTATACCGCTTCATGTTCCCG
>CAZJYH010000623.1:0-3375 GCA_964549365.1 uncultured Alphaproteobacteria bacterium | reverse complement strand
TGCGTCTTCGCGGTTGCATCGGGCGAATTATGAATGCAAAATGATGAATGCGGAACCGATGGGTGGGATCCTACTGTGCGGTGCCCCCTTTCCCTGAACTTGGTGCGTACCGTGTCGGCAGCGCCGTCCCCGGCGCCGACACGGTTTCACATTCAGCATTTCTCATTCAGCATTCGGCAACGCCTACACGGTTTCTCATTCAGCATTGCCCGCCCGCATTCATTCTGCCTGTCCCATAACCCATAACTCAGAACCCATCACCTCTCTCACCCTGCCGCTTCGATCTTCTTCCGCAGCTCCAGGATCACGTAGTGAAAGACGATGGAGTGAATGCTCTCGGCGGTGCACATGTCGTCCAGCGGCACGTGCACGCGATGCGAGACGATGTTCATCAGCGCGCCGCCGTCGAAGCCGGTGACGCCGACGGTGGCGATCCCCTCGGCGTTGGCGTACTCCACCGCGCGCAGCACGTTCGGGCTGTTGCCGGAGCCGGAGATGGCCACGAGCGTGTCGCCCGGCGAGGCGAAGGTGCGCAGCTGCTGCACGAACACCTGGTCGTATCCCTCGTCGTTGCCGAGCGCGGAGAAGAAGGCGAGGTTGTCGGTGAGCGAGAGCGCGCGCAGGCGCTGCGCGTGGTCGGCCGATGGGGCGGTCCCCTTGGCGAGGTCCTGCGCGAAGTGGCTGGCGTTGGCGGCCGAGCCTCCGTTGCCGATCACGAAGACCATCGAGCGGCGTTGGTAGGCGTCGAAGAGCAGGTCGATCAGCGCGGTGATCTCCGTCTCCTGCACGCTCTCGAGCGCGCTCTGGGTATAGGCTCTATATTCCGAGAAGTTCATTGCTTACTTCCAACTGTATCGTTCTTGATTGAAGACCACGCGGCTCCCGTACGGCTCGAACAGGAACGGCATCTCACGATAGGCGGCCAGCGCGTCGCGCAGGTTGTCCTGCTCGGGGGTGCGGCAATAGAGCATCAGGAACCCGCCGCCGCCGGCCCCCGCGATCTTCCCGCCCATCGCCCCGCTCTGCCGCGCCGCCTCGTACATCGCATCGATCTCGGCGGTGCTGACCCCGGCGGCGAGCTGCTTCTTCAGCTCCCAGTTCCGATCCAGCACGGAGCCGATCACGTCGTAGCTCCCGTCGCGCAGGGCCTCGCGCACCTCGTGGGCGAGCTCCTTGATGGCATCGTGGAACGCGATCGTGTCGCCGATGCGCGCGCTCTGCTCGGCCAGCACGGAGCCGGCCTTGCGCACCATGTTGGTGAAGAACAGGAGCAGGTTCGACTCCAGCCGCCGCTTCAGCGAGGGCTGCAACACGATCCGCTCCACGCCGACGGTGTCGTCCGCGCGAAACTCGAAGCCGCAGAGCCCGCCGTACGCGGCGATGTACTGATCCTGCTTGCCGATCGGCTTGCCGAGCACGTCGATCTCGATGCGGCACGCCTCCTGCGCCAGACGCTCGGCGGAGACCTGCTCGCCGCGGAACTGGTAGAACGCGTTGAGCAATCCGACGGTCAGGCTGCTGGAGGATCCGAGGCCCGAGCCCTCCGACGGGATGTCGGCCATCATCGCCACCTCGAAGCCGTTGGTCATGCCGGCCAGGCGCGCCGCCTCACGCACCAGCTCGTGCTCGATGTCGTCCACACGGTCGACGATCTCCTTGCGCGTGTAGTCCACGTAGATCTTGTCGTCGTAGCGCGGGTTGACGATCACGTAGATGAACTTGTCGATCGCGGTCGAGACCACGTAGCCGCCGTCGCGGCGATAATATCCGGCGAGGTCGGTGCCGCCGCCGGCGATGCTGATGCGGAGCGGGGTCTGGGTTATGAGCATGTGCCGTTGATATCGTCAATGAAGTTCCGCCCACTCGCGTTCGGCCCGCTCGAGACTTTCGAGCGTGCCGACGTCGCGCAGGTATCCATCCACAAGCAATCCGTTCATCCGCCCCACGAGGTTCGGCATCACGTGGCCGCCGAAGTCGTACGGCCGGATGCCGGGGCCCAGGCTCTCGAACAGTTCGGCGCGCGCAACGAAGACGCCGGCCGAGGCGAGATCGCCCCGCGGATGCTCCGGCTTCTCGTCGAACGCAACGATCGTCCCATCGGGATCGAGCGCCACGATCCCCGACGCCGACGGGTTCTCCGCGTGGAACAGGCCCACGGTGAGCGGCATCGGATGCCGCGCGTTGAAGGCCCGCAGCGCGGAAAGGTTCACGTTCGTCAGGTTGTCGGCGTAGAGGATGTAGAACTGTTCCTCGCCGCTCACGAACGCGCGGTTGGCCAGGATGGTGCCGGCGCTCCCGAGCAGCTCCGGCTCCATCACGGTGTGGATTCGCACCGGGCCGGTCTGCGCGGCAACGAAGCGCTCCACGGTCTCCGGCAAATAGTGCAAATTTATCAGGACGTCGCTCACGCCGTGGCGTTCGAGCAGCTCCATCCAGTACGCCAGCAGCGGCCGTCCGGCGATCGGCACCAGAGGCTTCGGCACCGTGTCGGTGAGCGGACGCAGTCGCGTTCCCAATCCTGCCGCAAGAAGGATCGCTTTCACGTGGATCGAGGGTTAATGACCAGGGATCGAAGAGGGCCGCATCGGAGACGGAGCGGGCCGGCATCCGCGCGCACGCCGTGCACACGCGGGCGCGAAGGGATCATGTTGGAGAGGAGGGCCCATGCCCCTGCGTGACGCCCTCAGGTCGGCGCGCCGCCTGCTGGGCCTGAGCCCGATGCAGAAGGTCATGCGCACGCTGCAACGGCGGGGGCATCTGCGGCATCGCCCCGACGCGCTGGAGCTGTTCGGCGGCACCGGCGCGTTCCACACGCTCGACTATGCGCGCCGCGTTGCGCATCTGGAGGCGTGGGAGCTTGATCACGAGCGGGCCGCGGCGTTTCGGCGGAACCTGCCGGATGCAAAGATCCACATCGCCGATGCGTATTCGCTCGCAAAAAGTGAAAGAAAACGATACGGGCTGATCGTTGTCGACAACCCCGCATCGAAGCACGGCGAACACTTCGAGCACTTCGATCTCTTCCCCGCCCTCTTCCGACTCGCCGGTGACCACTGCACCCTTGTGCTGAACGTGATACCGACGGTCGACGCCGGCACGCTCCGCAGGTTTCCGGCGCTGGCCGATCCGGATCATCACCGAGCCCGCGCCGCGTTCTACCGCACCGGCACGCCGCTCGCTCTCGATCACGAAATCATCGCCCGCGCCTACGAACGCCTGGCCGACGAGAACGGCTTCGACGTGGCCGACCGATTCTTCGTGCGCAGGCACGCGGTGTGGTACTGCGTCGTCGTACTGCTGAGAAAGTATGAAGTATGAATTATGAAGTATGAAGTATGAATACGAAGCCCTGTCGATGCCGGGATTCGCGCGGCC
>CAZJYH010000622.1:0-3392 GCA_964549365.1 uncultured Alphaproteobacteria bacterium | reverse complement strand
AGGGTCGCGACCTTCTTCGCGGCGTTGATCACTAGATCGCCACCACCCGGCAGCGGGTCCGGCCGCATGAGAAAAACCTGAGGATCGATCAAATACATTCCCGTAAACCAGACGCTTCGTCCGTCGAAGACTCCCTGATAGGTATGAACGTTGATCCCGATCTCGGTCCCGCTGTTTGCATCCGCCGCGAAGCGATCGATTCGTGTCACGGACGTTCCCGTGGAGTTCGCGAGCCACATCGAGCGACCGTCGAAGACGGGGCAGCCGGGATTGTCCACCGTGAAGAAGCGATCTCGTCCGTCACGGAGCCGTAGATGCGGCAGAGTCTGTGAGAGCAGAGGCACATACGCCCTCGCATCCTGGTGTGCGGCCGCAACGCCGGCTTCGTTCGTATCGACACGATCATCAAGCTCCGTAAGGTCACGACGCAGGTCGACGATGCGCTGCAGCTTTCCGTTGAATGCCGAGAGCGCCGCCAGCTTCGCATGCGCGGGCGCCTGTGGTTCGGTCTCCTCCAGCATGTCCTTCTGCACCAGTCTCACCGTGCCGGTATTGTCCACGATCAGCATCTGCTCGGTCAAGTCCGGGCCGAGCGCAAATGGACCGCTCGCCGGTACCACACGACGGCATCCGCCGACATACGCGATGCCGGCCGAAACGGTGAACGAAAGCGATGCGGGATTTTCGCGGATCACTTCGAATCCCAACACCCCCTCCCCATCCCGCACCACCCCATCCGATCGCAGCTCGTCCAGAAAGTCGTGGCAGTCGCCGAGCTTGCTGCACAGAATATCCAGCGCCTCCTGCACGGTGTCGGCGTCCTTCAGCGTCGAGCACGTGCCGGGCTTGTACGCCACCTCGCTCGCAATGCTCAACTGCCCGTTGAAGACGACGGTCTGCGTCTGCAAGCCGTCTTCCGTGATCAGGCGTGCCGTCACCGTCTGACTGAGGTTCTCCCCGTTCAGGCCCGGATTCGGATTCGGCCGCCAGAAGATCGTCGCGACGCCGTTCGGATCCGTTGCGACGTTGTACGCCGGAGTTGCCTCGGCCCCCTTCGTCTCGTCCGCGTTCAATCCGAGCGTACCGCCGTCGGGCGTCCTGAACTGCACGAGCACATTGCGCACCGGAACGCAGTTGTTCGACATCCCGACCTTGAAGACGCCGACCTGAAGGGGCTGCGGCATCACACCGCCGGGCATCACCTCCTGGCCGTCGCCGCCGACGTAGAAAAATCCTTCGATGTCGTTGAGGGCGGGGAAGAGGCAGCGGCAGTCGTCGATCTCGTTGACACTTCCGGCGCCGTCCACCCTCAGCATCGCGATGCGGCAATAGTGGTGTTCGATGCCGAACGGCAGCCGCGCCGTCGTTCCGTCCGCCTGCACGGGCCACTCGATGTTCCCGGATGCAACGTCGGCCGTCGCCGTGCGCGCCGGTATCGTCCAGTAGTCTCCGGTGCGATACGTTCCCGTCGAGAACTGTACCTGCAGGCCGTCCTCGAGGTTCACGAATCCATCGAGGGATTTCTTACGTTCCTCGACCTCGACGAACCCATCCCACCGCCGCAGCTTCGGGTGGCGGGCAGGGTTCACGCCGATCGGAAATTTTGTGATGTCGGCAAGCGCCGCCGCGGGCGCGACGAGCGTGATCACACGCGTCGCGGGGTCGACACCGGCGATCTGTATCAACTGTCCCGGCAGGCCGTTCAACTCCAGCACGTCGTCCGTCAGCTCCGCCCACTGCCCCTGCGCGAAGCCGAGCACAGAATCCGGACCGACGTCGTGCACGGAGATCTTCGCGCCGTCAATCTTCTCGATCGTGGTGACTGTCGTGCCGTTGTCGCGCGACCACTTGAACGTGGCGGCCGTGGCCGGTGGCGTCCCTGCCGTGTTGCGCGCCATGCCGGAGCCGTGCACCTCGACACGATAGAGTTGATTCTCGAGGCCGAGATATCCGGCGCCCGGCGAGACGATGCACGGGCCCTGATCCGCCAAGGCCGGCGCCGTGCGCGCCGTCATCTTCCCCGTCGGTTTCGCGGTGGCGGCATCATAGGCGGGAATCGACGAACTGCAACCGAGTGTCGCGTCGGATCCGACATTCACCACCTTCACCTGCCAGATCGTCTTCGAGCGCGCCGTGGTGTCCGGGCCGCCCAATGCCGTCTCGCGAATGGTCGGATCGTCCAGCACCGTGATATGCCGATCCCACACATCGAGATAGGCCAGATACCGGCCGGCGGCGTCGAACAGCTTCGCGTTCGGAAGAAGGGGCAGGTGCGGTTGATCGACGAGCAATCCGTTGTACTCGCTCACGACCAGAATGCCGTCGACGTAGTAACGGCCCGCCGTGATCCTCGGACGCAGATCGAAAAACGGGCCTGGGTCCGGGCCTGGATTGACACCACCGGCCTTCCCCGAAGCAGCCGTTGCGGGACCGCTCGACCGTACGTCGGCCGCCTTCGATTCGGAAGGGATATCCTCGAACGCGTCGTACACCGGACCGGGCTGTGGGCGAGCTATTATTGTCCATGTGTACACCTCGAACCCCGCCCCGGCCTTCGGCCCACCGCAGCCGCCGATGACGTCGCGCGTTTCGGTCTCGATGCGATTGCGAACGATCGCCCCCTGCTCGTTCCAATCCGAGTCGAGCAGCACGCGCCCCTGCTGCAGAAGCACGCCGCTGTAGCCCTTCTTCGGATCGAATGTCGGTCGGCTGAAATCACCCTTCATTGTATGCTCCTCGTGGCTGAAAATCAGGTTGCATAAAAGATGCCGGCTTCGAGACCGAAGCGCAGATATTCGTCGAGTCGTGAACGCAGATAGGATTCACGCTGCGGAAGAAACAGGTCGTGGAAGGCGCCCATCTCGGATTCATCGTCGGCGCCGGTCCGGATCTCCGCCGGGGAGCGCGTGCTCAATTGGCAGTAGCGCGCCTCGGCGTAGCGCAGCGATGAGAACATCGGATGCATGCGCGCCTCCTCCTCGGCGTTCATCGGACGGCAGTAGTAGCGCCGCGCCGTGCGCGAGCCGGCCGGCACGAAGCTGAAGCGCACGCATCCCTCCTGCCGCCGCCGCGCCTGCACCGGCCCCTTCCAGATCGCACGCTCGGCGGCGTCGAGCCCTGCGAGCGAGGCGAGGAAGATGGTGTTCGACGCCAGGTCGATCGCGTCGGCATACACGCGGCCGATGATCGTGCTCTTCTCGACGCGCAGCGCTCCGCCGAACGCATCCCTGGGGGCCTCCGGATCGAGACCTCCGTACGCCACGCGGCTTGCCGCCGTGGCGTCGACGATGCTGTTGGTGATCTCCACGCGCGCATCGCGATGGGCCCGGATGCCGCCGATGATGCAGCTCTCGATCTCCGGCTTCGCTTTCGACCACCTCGTCGTGCGCGGC
>CAZJYH010000621.1:0-3398 GCA_964549365.1 uncultured Alphaproteobacteria bacterium | reverse complement strand
AGAACTACCTCGAGGCGGACGCCGACACCGCCGAGGCGATCGACTTCATGGAGTTCTATGGGCGCGAGATGCTGCGCTACGCGAACCCCGAGGCCCCCGTGCAGATGCCGGGTGAGGTGGGGCGCGTGGAGTATCTGCCGCTGGGCGTCGGTGCGGTGATCCCGCCGTGGAACTTTCCGTTCGCCATCACCGCCGGCATGACCACGGCGGCCATCGTGACCGGCAATACCGTGGTGCTGAAGCCTTCCAGCGATTCGCCGATGATGGCGTGGCTGCTCTGCGAGGTGCTTCAGGAGGTAGGCGTGCCGAAGGGCGTGGTGAACTTCATCCCCGGCAACGGCGGAGAGATCGGTGACTACATCGTCGATCATCCGAAGGTGCGTTTCATCTCCTTCACCGGCTCGGCCGGCGTCGGGAAGCGCATCAACGAGCGCGCCGCGCGCACGCCGGAGAACCAGTTATGGCTGAAGCGCGTGGTGGCCGAGATGGGGGGGAAGGACGCGATCATCGTCGACTCCGAGGCCGATGTCGACATGGCGGTGGAGGGCGTGGCCGCCTCCGCGTTCGGCTTCCAGGGGCAGAAGTGCTCCGCCTGCTCGCGCGCCATCGTCGACGCGAAGGTGTACGACGAGTTCGTGGCGAAGCTGCAGGCGCGGGTGGAGATGATCGAGGTGGGCGATCCGAAGAACAACGTCTACATGGGGCCGGTCTCCAGCGCACGCGCGTATCAGGGGATTCTCAACTACATCGAGATCGGCAAGAGCGAGGGGCGTCTGTTGAACGGCGGCGGCGCTGCCGACGGACCGGGCTGGTACATTCAGCCGACGGTGATCGCCGACGTGAAGCCGGGCGCGCGCATCGAGCAGGAGGAGATTTTCGGCCCGGTGCTGGCGGTGATCAAGGCCCGCAACTTCGACGACGCACTCAAGATCGCCAACGGCACCGCCTACGGGCTCACCGGCGGGGTCTACTCCGAGAACCCGGAGAAGCTGAAGCGTGCGGCCGAGGAGTTCTTCGTCGGCAATCTGTACCTCAACCGCAAATGCACCGGCGCGCTCGTGGGCGTGCATCCGTTCGGCGGGTTCAACCTGAGCGGCACGGACTCCAAGGCCGGTGGGCGTGACTACCTGCTGCTCTTCCTGCAGGCGAAGTCCATCGCGGCCAAGATCGGCGGTGCGCGCGGCACGGCCAGGCCCGTTGCCAAGGGGAAGAAGGGGCGCATGTAGCCGCGCCGGCGGTGACGCCGCGGAGCGCTGATGTGTCGATGATTCCGGATACGGCCTCGCATGGTGACATGCGGGGCCGTGGTATTTTGTCGGGGCGTCCATGACGAGGCCTCCCGTGCCGTGGCCGTCTCGTCGGCGCCCAACATCCGTCGGCATCATAAGGAAGTATCGTGATGAGATCCGTTCGAGCGCGATTGCTCTATGTTCCCCTCGTTCTGTCGTTGATCCTCCCGCTGGCCACCCTCGCTCAGACGAAGGGGAGCCGGGCGATACGGGAGGCCCTTCAGGAGAAGCTTCGGCTGACGCCGGAGCAGTTCGAGCGGCTGCGTCTGGGCGAGAGCCTCGAACGTCTGCGTGCAGAGGGGGATGCCGACGCAGCGGGGAGCGAGGGGCCGTCGGCGTTTGGGATGCGGAGCACGACCGGGACGGAGACGCCGGTTTCGGCGGATGCCGAGATCGACGCCGAGGTGCATGCCGCCATCAACCCGATCGACAGCACCAATATCATCGTCTCGCCCATCAGTTCGGCCTCCGCGTCCGGCTCCGGCCTGACGTGCCCGGTCTACTACACGAAGGACTTCGGACGCACGTGGCAGCGCAGCGCCTTCGGTACCGGACCGAAGGCCGAAGGGCTGGTTGTGGTCGGCGGCGGCGATCCCATCCTCGTGTTCGACAACAACGGCACCGCGTATCTGGTCTGGATCAGCCTCGAGGCCAACCTCGGCAATCTCGACTCGATCCATGCGGGGCTTTACTGGGCTTCCTCCAACGACGGCGGTGCCACCTGGACGCGCCCGGAGAACGACGAGATCGCCCTCGGCTCGATCGACGTCGTGACAGGGGGGGGCGACATGTACGACAAGGAATGGCTCGCGGTGGATCGCTCGAACACGTCGCGCCGCAGCACGATCTACGCCGCGTTCGTGCACCTCGAGGGACGGGGCGGGACGATCGAAGTACGACGCATGGCGCCGGGCGACGGCAGGTTTACCGCCACCTCGGTGCCGGTATCGAACGACTCGTTTCAGTTGGTGCAGTTCTCCGGGATCGATGTGGACCCCGACGGCAACGTCCACGTGACGTTCTTCGGAACGAAGGATTCGCTGACCGGCTACGCGATGTGGCACGCGCGTTCGAACGACGGCGGGCTCACCTTCACCGAGCCGAACAAGGTGGCCGACGTCTTCCTCTCACGCTTCAATCGTGGCGTGACGCCCACGCGCGTCACCGGCATCCAGGCCTCGCGGCTGTATCCCTGCCCGCAGCTTGCGGCCGATGGTTCCTCCGCCACGAGCCGTGGGAACCTGTACCTCACCTGGACGGCCGAGGGGCTCACCTCGCGGCTCGGGCACGGGCTCGACATCTACTTCAGCCGATCGGTCGATAACGGCGCAACGTGGAGCACGCCCGTCGTGGTCAACAGCGACCCGCGCGGGCAGGTCCGCCATCAGTTCTACTCCAGCATCAGCGTCAGCCCGGGCGGCGCCGTGGCCGTCACCTGGTACGACCGCCGCGGCGATGCATCGAACAACAGCACGCATTACTACATCGCGTACTCGTTCGACGGCGGCGTGAGCTTCACGCCGGGCGCGCCGGTGACCTCCGTGCCGACCAGCTTCAGCACGGTCGGCTCGAAGAACAACGGGTTCGGCATCGGCGAGTACACGCAGGTGCTCACGACGAGCGGCTACGCGATTCCGGTCTGGACCGACGGCCGGACCGGCAACGGCGACTTGAACATCTACTCGGCGGTGGTGCCGATCGGCGCCGGGGCCGCGGGCCTGGAGCGCTCCGGCACCATCACGGACCGTCTGACCATGGATGAGCCGGTGGTGCATCGCGATGCGATCGACGCGATGTTCAGCACATCCTCCCCGGGGGACGCGACCATCGAGCTGTACGATCTGGCCGGGCGTCGCGCGGCAATGCTTGTGCCGTCACGGCTCGAGGCAGGGCGGCACGTACTATCGCTTCCGACGGCCGGCATCCCACAGGGGCGATATCTGCTGCGCGTGAGCGCCGGCGGAGCCACGGCCGCGCGCGCGGTGTCGGTGGCGCGGTAGTTGCTGCGGTTCGGGAGCGGCGGGCCTGATCCAGGCGAGGAAATATTGGCGCGGCCTCTGCGTGATGTACCGGGGCGAGGTCGTCCTCGAACGCGCGATCGGACACGCG
>CAZJYH010000620.1:0-3399 GCA_964549365.1 uncultured Alphaproteobacteria bacterium | reverse complement strand
AGGGGAGAGCCTCGGCTTTCTTCCGGGCGACCTGAAGGAGAAGATCGATCCGTACCTGCGCCCGCTCTACGATGCGCTCGACGACATGATCCCGACCGAGAAGCTGAAGTCCATGATGGAGAAGCGCGGGATCGAGGTGGTGCCGCTCGCGTACATGCGCGGCCGCACGCTCAACAACGCGTTCGTGATTCTGGACGAGGCGCAGAACGCCACGCAGATGCAGATGAAGATGTTCCTTACGCGCATCGGCGCCAACAGCCGCGCGATCATCACCGGCGACCTGACGCAGATCGACCTGCCGAAGAACGTGGAGAGCGGGCTGGTGCAGGCCGAGCGAATCCTGCAGGGGATCGACGGCATCGGCTTCATCTACTTCGACAAGGCGGACGTGGTGCGTCACCGCCTGGTGAAGGAGATCATCAAGGCGTACGAGGATCACGGCGTGGTGGGAGGAGTGTAGAGAATTGCGAATTGCGAATGACGAATGAGAAACCTCCGTTCCGAACGGATGTGCGTCGGCGGGCGGGGACGCTGTTGTTGATGGTTGCCGTCGGCATGAGCCCAGTCCGTCTATTGCCGATTTCATTCGCAGCCACCCTGTGCGTTTCGAGCAGCCTCGATGGAGCGAGGAACCTCCCTGTCGATGTCGCCCGTACTGCGTTGTTCCCGATCGCGTTCGATGCGGATCCTTCCCTGTCCTGTTCATCATTCATAATTCTTCATTCGTAATTTCCCCCGTGCCCAACCCATTGCTGTTCCAGATCGGTTTTCTCCGCGTGATGCTTCTCGACGTTGTCGATGTGGCGATCGTGGCGTTTCTGTTCTACCGGCTGTATGCGGTGATGCGGGGGACGATCGCCGGGCAGATCTTCATCGGGCTGCTGGCGATCGCGGCGGTGAGCTTCGTCAGCCAGACGCTCGACATGCGGCTGCTGAGCTGGATGTTGCGCACGGTGAGCGATATCTGGGTGATCGCGCTGATCATCCTGTTCCAGCCGGAACTGCGGCGACTGCTGCTGCTGATCGGCCGCAACGGCCTGTTCTCGACGTATCAACGGTACGATGTCAACCAGGCGGTCGACGAGCTGGTGAGCGCCGCGGAGGACCTGTCGCTGCGGCGCTACGGCGCGCTGATCGTGGTGACGCGCACCACGGATCTCTCGCTAACGTTCGACACCGGCGTGCCGATCGACTCGCGGCTCTCCACCGAGATGCTCGTCTCGATCTTCAACCCGAAGTCGCCGATGCACGACGGCGCCGTCGTCGTCAGCGGTGAGCAGATCCGTTCGGCGCGCGTGATTCTGCCGCTGAGCGCGGCCACGCGGATCGCCGACGTGCATCTCGGGACGCGGCATCGTGCCGGCCTGGGCATCAGCGAGCAGGCCGATGTGTTCGTGGTGATCGTCAGCGAGGAGACCGGCAGCATCAGCTACGCGCAGGAGGGCGTGCTGTACTACAATCAATCGCTCGACACGCTGCGCATCTCGCTGCTCCAGGCGCTGGAGGCCACGCTGAACCGCAAGGATCGCCGTGCGGCGCGCGCGCTGGTGCAACGGCTCGCCGGCGACGGCGGCCGGGCCTCGCGACGTCGTGTCCCGAAGGCGCGCCGTCCGGCGTGACCGCACTTCGTCCGCTCTCTCGCTTTCAACTCTTCATCGATCAACGCATTCTCCCCGCAGATGACACAATACACGGGCGCCCGTTCCTCGACAACCGCAATGGCCCGCGGCGAGCTTATCGATCTCCTCCGCGAGCGTGGTATCCACGACGAGCGCGTGCTGCATGCGGTGGCCATGGTGCCGCGCGAGGAGTTCGTGCCGACGGCCTTCCGCCATCGCGCGTACGAGGACAGCGCGCTGCCGATCGCATGCGGCCAGACGATCTCGCAGCCGTATACCGTGGCCGTGATGACGCAGGCGCTGGAGGCCGAGCCGGGGATGAAGGTGCTCGAAATCGGGACCGGCAGCGGCTATCAGGCGGCGGTGTTGCACATGCTCGGCCTGAAGGTGTTCACCATCGAGCGCCATTTCGACCTGATGCAGGGGGCGCGGGCTGTGTTGGAACGTCTCGGCTACAACATCGCCTCGCATCTCGGCGACGGCACGTTGGGCTGGAGCACGTTCGCCCCATACGACCGCATCGTGGTAACCGCGGGCGCTCCGGAGATCCCCTCGACGCTGTTGCGCCAGCTTGGGCCCGACGGGCGCCTGGTGATACCGATCGGCGATCGCGACGTGCAGCGCATGCACGTGGCCGTGAAGGTGGGCGACACCAATCAGTACGACGTGTTCGACCACGGCGAGTACAAGTTCGTTCCGCTCGTGGGGCGTAATGCATGGGATCGCGATGCCTCCGCCGGCCGGGCATGAGCGGGCGGGCGCGGGCCCGGACGAACGGGCCGTGGTGACGGTTCCGGTGATCGGCGGCCCGACGGCGGCCGGCAAGACCGCGCTGGCCATCGACCTGGCGCTTCGGGTGGGCGGTGTGGAGATCGTCTCCGCCGATTCGCGCCAGGTGTACATCGGCATGGATGTCGGCACCGCGAAGCCGACGATCGAGGAACGGCGGGGCGTGCCGCACCACCTTATCGACATCGTGGCTCCCGATCGGCTTTTCTCGGCAGGCGAGTTCGCCGAACGCGCGGCGACCGCCATCGATGCGATTCGCGCGCGGGGAAACATGCCGCTCGTGGTGGGCGGTTCCGGGTTCTACGTGCGCGCGCTCTTCGAAGGGCTCGGCGCACCGACCGTGGAGCAGGAGCTGCTGAAGCGGTTGACCGAACGGGGGGAGCGTGAGGGGTATGACGTGCTGCATCGGGAGCTGGCGGCCGTCGATCCGGTTGCCGCCGCCGCGCACTCTCCGAACAATCACGTGAAGACATTGCGGGCGCTCTGCTGCTATCATCAGACCGGCAGGCCGTACAGTTCGTTTCTGGCGGACGCTCCCGCAACCGCGCCGCGATTCTCACCGCGGCACCTCGTGCTTGTCCCGCCGCGCGCCGAGCTGTACGACCGCATCAACCGCCGCACGATTGCGATGCTGGAGGCCGGTTTCGTCGAGGAGGTGCGGAGGTTGTTGGAGGAGGGATACGGGGGCGGCTCGCCGGGACTGCGGACGGTGGGGTACACGGAGGTACTGGCGCACCTTGCCGGCACGATCACATACGAGCGCATGCTCGAGCTGATCCGGCAGGGCACACGCCGGTTCGCGAAGAGGCAGATGACCTGGTACCGCAATCAGACCGGCGCCGAGACCATGGAAACTCCCGACCTGGAGGCGGCGATGCGATGGATGGGAGCGTTGAGCGTTGAGCGTTGAGCGTTGAGCGGGGAGCGGGGAGCGGGGAGCGAGGAGCGGGGAGCGTTGAGCGGGGAGCGGGGAGCTCGGAGCGGTGAGCGG
>CAZJYH010000619.1:0-3404 GCA_964549365.1 uncultured Alphaproteobacteria bacterium | reverse complement strand
CCGAGAAGTCCAAGACGCGCCGGCATCTCACCGAGTTCTGGATGGTGGAGCCCGAATGCGCCTTCATGGATCTCGACGGCAACATGGATCTCGCCGAGGACTTCATCTGCTACATCGTCGACTGCGTGCTGGCCGATTGTCGTGAGGAGCTGGGGAAGCTGGAGCGCGACGTCACGAAGCTCGAGACGGTGAAGAAGCCGTTCCCGCGCGGCACCTACTCCGACGCCGTCGAGATCCTGCACGGCAAGGGGATGGAGTTCCCGTGGGGTGAGGATTTCGGCGCGCCGCACGAGACCGCCGTCAGCGAGGACTTCGACCGGCCCGTGATCATCACGCGCTACCCCGCCGCGGTGAAGGCGTTCTACATGAAGCGTGACCCCGCCAACGACCTGCTCGTGATGGCGATGGACGTGATCGCCCCCGAAGGCTACGGCGAGATCATCGGCGGTTCGCAGCGCGAGGAGGACATCGAGATCCTCAAGGGACGTATCGAGCACGAGAAGCTGCCGATGGAGGCGTTCGAGTGGTATCTGGATCTGCGCCGCTACGGCTCGGTGCCGCACGCAGGTTTCGGCATGGGCCTGGAGCGCATGGTGGCGTGGATCTGCGGCCTGCAGCATATTCGCGAGGCGATCCCGTTCCCGCGCACGATCGTGCGGCTGACCCCGTAAGCGTGCTTCGCGCAGTGGACACGGGCCGCAACCATGCGGCCTGATCGCTCCGTTCTCTCATATCGTTGACCGTCCCCGATGGCTCCGAACGATCTGGACCAGGCCCCGCGCGGGTTCCGCATGACGGCGGCCGAAGCGCTCGCGAAGTTGCCGGGGATGCTCGGCGAACGGTTCGTTGGTGTATTTTCGCACGGCTCGCTCGCCGCTGAGATCTACGCGCCCCGGGGGATCGACCCGCAGACGCCGCATACGCGCGATGAGATCTACGTGGTGGTGAGCGGGTCCGGAACGTTTCTGCTCGGCGACGACCGGGCGGATTTCGGTCCGGGCGACTTCCTCTTCGTGCCGGCCGGCATGGCCCATCGATTCGAGGACTTCACCGACGATCTCGCCGTCTGGGTGTTCTTCTACGGGCCCGAAGGGGGCGAAGAGGGGTGATCCCGGCGTGTGGCCTCCGACGCACGGTCTCCGAGCGTGCACGATTTTCGTCAATCGTATCTCGTCATTCGTAATTTCCCCGCATGAACCTCGAGCTGATCCTCTTTATCCTGTTGGCGCTGATGGCGGTGGTGAGCGCGCTGATGGTGATCACGCGCAAGAGCCCCATCACGGCCACCATGTTTCTGGTGATGCATTTCATCACGCTGGGCGGGCTGTACCTGCTGC
Organism: uncultured Alphaproteobacteria bacterium; assembly: GCA_964549365.1. GTDB lineage: Bacteria > Bacteroidota > Ignavibacteria > OLB7 > OLB7 > JAFDZV01. The sequence goes on along the minus strand of CAZJYH010000619.1, from coordinate 2,067 downwards.
TTCACGCGCAGTTCATGGCGGTGATTCAGGTGCTGGTCTACGCCGGCGCGATCATGGTGCTGGTGGTGTTCGTGATCATGCTGCTGAACCTGGGGAATGAACAGGCGTTGAGCGACAAGTTCACCTCGCGTCAGTCGCTGGCGGTACTGCTGGCGATGGTGATGGGGGGGGGCATCATCTACGCGGTGACGCGCGCGGTGGGAGCACACCCGACCAACAACGCCGCGGCCGCCGTTGCGAACGGCACCATCGAATCGGTCGGCAAGGCGCTCTTCAGCACCTATGTGTTCCCGTTCGAGATGGTGTCGTTGATCCTCCTCGCCGCGGCCGTGGGGGCCGTCGTGCTCACGAAGCGGACGCTGCACGAAGAGAAGTAGAGGGAGGAGAGAAGAGGGAGGAGAGAGAACGAAACGGATGGGCCGTCGCGAGGCCGCCGACATCAAACCGAGATTTCCTGACACCTGACTTCCTACGAGATGCTGACCCTACCGATCGAATACTACCTGGTGCTGAGCGCGCTGATCTTCCTGATCGGTGCCATCGGGGTGTTGACGCGCCGCAACGCCATCGTGATCTTCATGTGCATCGAGTTGATGCTCAACTCCGTGAACCTGACGCTTGTGGCCTTCAGCCAGTATCTCGGCAACATGATCGGGCAGATCATGGTGCTGCTGGTGATGACCGTGGCCGCGGCCGAGGCCGCCGTGGGACTGGCGATCGTGTTGTCGCTGTTCCGTAACAAGCAGACCGTGTATCTCGATGAGATCAACCTCATGAAGTGGTAGCACAATGGGCGCGGTGCCGTTGTACGCGCCGCTCGTGACCCGCGACGCTCAATCTTCGCCATTCCATAGCTGCCGCCGATGACGAGCATGACCCCACAGGACGGCGGCAACGACAGGGCCGCATCGGAACAGGCCCTTCCTGCCGCGCCGCGCGGGAAGGCACGCATCGTCATCTCGCGGCTCGTGCGCGTGGCGCTGATCCTTGCCGTTCTCGCGCTGTCGATCTGGTATGTGGCCCGCAACATCGACTGGGACGGGCTGGGGCGTGCGATCCTCGAAATGCATATCGGCTGGGTGATCGCCGGCGCATGCATCACGCTGCTGGCGCACCTGGCCCGTGCGCAACGCTGGCGCATCCTCATCCCCGACGGCGACTCGATACCACTGCTGCACACGTTCTCCGCCACGATCATCGGGTACCTGATGAACAACCTGATCCCGCGCAGCGGCGAGCTGGTGCGCCCGTACGTGCTGGCGAAGCGGGAGGACCGGCCCATGAGCGGACTCGTGGCCACGGTGCTGGTGGAGCGCGTGCTCGACGGCCTCTCGCTGGTGGCGATCTTCGTGGTGCTGCTCGTGCTGGAGCGCAATCGGTTGAATGCGGTCTTCACCGGCTACTCCGCCGGAAGCATCCTGCTCTCGATCGCGCTGCCGGTGGTCGCGATCGTCATCCTGATGGTGCTTATGGTGAAGACGCCCCTCGGCGAGCGCGCCACGGCGTTGGTGGAGCGCATGCTTCCGGCACGATTCCGTGGACGCATCAGGCGCCTGCTGGACGACTTCCGCACCGGCATCACGCTCGGCGGCGCGGCGGGCACCCTGAAGATCCTCGGCTGGACGATCGTCATCTGGCTGGGGTACGCAGGGGCTCTGTATGCCGGCATCGTCGCATTCAACTTCGATACCGTCTACGGCATGGGCTTCTCGGATGCCCTGACCGTGCTCGCGATCACCGCCGTCGGCGTGACGATCGCCCCCACGCCCGGCGCGTTCGGCGTGTACCACAGCTTCTGCAAGATTGCCCTCACATCGCTCTACTCGATCCCCCCCGAACGCGCCGTCGCCTGTGCCGTGGTCACCCACGCCGGCCCCTACCTCGCCGTCACCGTCGTCGGCCTCATCTTCCTGCTGCGCGAGAACATCTCCGTGACGAAGATCATCAAGCAGGAAACGGCGGGCGAAGGATGATGGATGAAGGATGAATTATGAAGGATGAATGTGGGACCACGTGTCCCGTCCTGAATTACGTTGACAGGAATGATTGAGATTGTAGACATGAACT
>CAZJYH010000618.1:0-3407 GCA_964549365.1 uncultured Alphaproteobacteria bacterium | reverse complement strand
GATACTGTTGCGGCGGACGCGGCCGATGCGCGACCACTCCCTGGTGATGGCGCGCGCGTTCGGGGCGAACGTGACCACGAACCTGAGCGCGGGCGTCGCGCTCGACGCGGTGAGCCCCTCACGCATCGAAGGCGACGTCACGGTGCTTGTGCCGGGGGATCTCTCCTCGGCCGCCTTCATCGTCGGCGCCGCGCTCCTCGTGCCGGGCTCCGACGTTCGCGTCGAGGGCGTCGGACTGAACCCCACGCGGATCGCCCTCCTCGATTGCCTGCGCCGAATGGGAGCGCATGTTGAATGGGGTGTCGAGTCCGACGAGTCCGAGCCGATCGGATGGATCCGAGCCGAGCATTCGCCGGAGATGACGGCGATCGACCTGAGCGATGAGGCGGTGGGTCCGGCCGTCTCCGAGATGATGGACGAGCTGCCGTTGCTTGCGCTCGTTGCGGCGCGTGCGCACGGGACGACGATCGTGCGCGGCGCCGCCGAGCTGCGCGTGAAGGAGTCGGACCGCATCGCCGCCCTCGGCGCATTGCTGCGCGCGGTCGGCGTCGAGATCGACGAGCTCCCCGACGGCTTCGTCGTGCGGGGGCCGCAGAAGATCGCCGGTGGTGGGACGATCGATCACCACGACGATCACCGTCTGGCGATGGTGGCCGCCGTGGCGGGCCTCGCGGCGGAGCATCCCGTCGAAGTCCCGAGTCCCGGGGTCGTGAGCGTTTCGTACCCGGAGTTCTGGGACCACCTCGACCTGCTCGCCTCCGGTTCACGCATTCTCCACCAATAGCCGGGCGTCATGGAACGTGTGGTACTGATCGGCTCCAACATCGCGCACTCGCGCTCCCCCCGACTTCACAACCGTCTCTTCGAGCAGTACGAACTCCCGTATCGCTACGAGCTTGCGCCGATGACGACCGACGCCGTCGTCCCGGCCCTGGAGATGATGAAGCGGGGAGGATATCGTGGCGCGAACATCACCTCACCGCACAAGCTTGCGGCGCTTCCGGCCCTCGATGCCCTGAGCGCCGAGGCCGGGGCGATCGGCGCGGTGAACACGATCGTCTTTGCGGACGGTCGGGCGCTGGGGCACAACACGGACGCCGCCGGGTTCATCGCTCCATTGATCGATCATCCCCTCCACGCGACATCGTTCACGGCCGCCCTGTTCGGCACGGGGGGGGCCGCCATGGCCGCGGTCTACGCACTGCTCGCGCTTCCGTCGTTGCGTCGATTGATGATCTACTCCCGCGACGCCGGGCGTGCCGCCGAGGCCGCCGCGCGTTGGAACGATCCGCGTGTGGAGGGGGACGTGTACACCGCGCGCCGATCGCACGATCTGCTGGTGAACGCCACCCCGCGCGACCTCGCCGATACCGGCACGCTCCCCGTGCCGATCGAAGCGCTCGAGGGGGCCTCGTTGGCCTATGAGATGATATATTGGCCGCCGGTCACTCCGTTCCTCGCCGCCGCGCGGAAGCTCGGCGTGGAGACGATCGGCGGCGCGCCGATGTTCATCGCGCAGGCGCTCGCCTCGTTTCGGCTCTGGACCGGCATCACGCCGCGCGTCGAGGATGTGTCCGAGAACATGATCTACGACGAACGATGAATTGCGACATCGCGTCAGCCGGCACGTGGCGTGCTCCTCGCCGGCGGTTTCGTCATTCGTAATTCCGCATTCATTATTCAGATGATCATCTGGCTGCAGGGTCCATCGGGTGCCGGCAAGAGCACGGCGGGGCGGGAGCTGGCCGCGCTGCGGGGCGTGCCGTTCGTGGACCTCGACGCGGAGATCGAGCGCGCGCAGGGGCGGAGCATCCTCGACATCTTCTGGAGCGACGGCGAGGCGGCGTTCCGCGGCATGGAATGGAACGCACTGCTGGAACTGATGGAGCGCGACCGCGCTCCGAAGGTGATAGCGCTGGGCGGCGGGGCGGTAACCGATGCCGGCGTGCGCGGCATGATGCGTGGGAGCGGGGTGCGCGTCTTCCTGGACGTCGACCCGGACGTCGCGATCGCGCGCCTGCAGTCCGATGCGCCGCGACCGCTGCTCTACGAGGATGATCCGGCCGCGAAGTGGCGCAAGCTCTACAACGCGCGTCGCAGGCACTACGAGGAGGCCGATGTCACCGTGCGTTCCGAGGCGGAGCCGGCCGCGGTTGCGCGCTCCATCGACGCGGCCGTGAGCGCGTTATCGGTGCCGCGATGGCGCGAGGATGCCGAGATCGGCGGAGTGGGATCGACGGTGCTCGGCTTCGGCGCGCTCTACACGCTGTCGCGGCACCTTCGCGAGCTGGCCGCCGGGTGCGATGTCTGCATGGTGGTGGACCGTGCCGTCAGTCAGTACTACGCGGACTATCTCTTTCCCGACGACGCGCACGAGGGCATCGTGACGCTCGTGCAGGAGCCGGGCGAGGAGCGGAAGACCCTTGCCGACGTGGAGGCGATGGCGCACGGGCTCGTCGACGCCGGCTTCACGCGCGAGTGTCTGATCGTCGCGATCGGCGGCGGTGTGGTCACCGACATGGCCGGTTTCCTCGCCGCCGTCTACATGCGCGGCGTTCGATCGGTCTACGTGCCGACCACACTGCTCGCGCAGGTGGACGCGTCGGTGGGGGGGAAGACGGCGGTGAACGCGGCCGGAATTCGGAACCTGATCGGCGCGTTCAAGCAGCCGGAGCAGGTGTTGCTCTGTCCGGCGTTCCTCCGGTCGCTTCCCGCGCGCGAGCTGCGGAGCGGGTTCGTGGAATCGTTGAAGATGGGGATCATCAACGATCCGGCGCTCGATGCGGCCGTGCGGCTCGCAGAGTCCGCCGCCGCCGCGGGTGAGATCCCGGAGAACATCGAGGAGGTGGTGCGCCTGAGCGTGCGCGCCAAGCTGGCCGTCGTCCGTCACGACGCGCACGACGCGGGCCTCCGTCTATCGCTGAACTACGGGCACACCTTCGGTCACGCCCTGGAGGCGGCCGAGCCCGGCGTCTACGCGCACGGCGAGGCGGTGGCCTTCGGCATGATCGCGGCCGCAGAGCTTGCGCACGGCGTCGGAGCGATCAGCGCCGCGCGATGCGCCGCCATCCGCGAGCGGTCCGCGCCGTTCACCCTGGCCGAACATGCGCCGCGAAATCCTGCCGCGCTGTTGCGCGCGATGGCGTCGGACAAGAAGCGCGCGGGCTCCGGCATCCGTTTCGTGCTGCCGGCTGAGGAGACGGGATATTCGCTCTTCAACACGGATGACCGCGCGCTGATTCTGCGGGCGATCGAGAAAGCGTGTAGCGTTGAGCGTGCAGCGTGATGCGTTGAGCGTGCAATGTTGAGCGTAAATAATTGGGTTGTGGCTGTATCCTCGACCGTACAACTTCGCATAACGCATAACGCATAACGCATAACGCATAACGCATAACGCATAACGCATA
>CAZJYH010000617.1:0-3415 GCA_964549365.1 uncultured Alphaproteobacteria bacterium | reverse complement strand
GAGACGCTGAAGCAGGACCTTCAGCGCCTGGTCGCGCCGCTCGTTCAGCAGCGCGACGCCGAAGCACGCAAGATCGGTGACATGATGAAGGAGGTGCTCGCTCCCATGCTCGATCGCGATCGGCTCGGTCGCGAGCTCATGCAAGTGAAGGTCGGCACCGGCCTCCGCGATCTGCCGCGTGTGCTCGATGCGATCTGCGAGAACCACTCCTGCTTGCCGTTCAGTTTGATCCAGGCCGAGAGCGTGAACCCGGGGGCGTTCTTCAAGGCGGGGATCGGCGCGATCGCGACGGTGTTGCCGCGCCCGGCGAGGTTCAGCGATAGGCCCGGCACGGTGTCGACGGCGCAATCGTTGCGAACCACCGCCACCATCTTCTCCACCGTCCGCGTGCCGGTGCCGTAGCGATTCTTCACCGTCAGCGTCACGGCGTACTCCCCGGGCGCATCGTAGAGCACGCTCGGATTGCGAACCGTGGCGGAACTGACGTACGAGGCGCCCGGGAAGGACCAACTCCATTCCTGCGCGTCGTACTCGAGCGCGGACAGGTCGTCGAAGTGGAACGTGTCGCGCACACACGCCGTGCTGCGCTTGTCAACGGTCGGCTGGGCGATCGGGCGGCCATGTTCGTAGAGTGGGATCTCCCAGAACCCCATGCTGGACGCGGCCCGCAGCTTCCCCGCGCGGTAATACGGCTTCAGCGCGCGGGTGTAGAAGTTCGACGGAAGGCCCGCGCCGTACACGGCCCAATCGTCCATCGCGGCATTTCGATAGAAGATGTTTCCGCCGGGGCCTCCGATGTAGATGCCGCCGTCGGTGCCGTACTGATGCAGGATGTCGTGTACGGCAACGCCCGCGATCTTCGGCGTCGTCAGGTTCACCCACGTCTCGCCGCCGTCGGTGGTGCGGAACACCTTGTTCGTGGCGCCTCCGTCACGCAGCCCCACCCAGAGCACGTTCGCGTCGGATGCAGAGGCGGTGATCGTCATCACGCGGCGCTCGCCGTTCGAGGTGCCGGGGATCGTTGCGAGCCGCTTCCAGGTGCCGCCTCCGTCGGTCGTGCGCCATATCCATCCATCCCACAGCTTGTTCGATTGCTCGCTCAAGTAGATCACGTCGGGGTTCGCGCGCGATATCTCGATGTGCATGGCCGACGAGTTGGTGTCGGGGAGCGCGAAGACCGAGTCGTAGCTGCGCGCGCCGTTGCTGCTGCGCCAGACGACGTTGCGGTTCCCCAGCCAGACGACATTCCAGCATCGCGGGTCCCACTCCATCTCGCTGTACTCCGCCACGAAGTAACTCTCGTTCGGGAACTTGCCGACCGGGAAATACTCCGCCTCGCCGCTGATCGAGTCGGGCACGATATAGCCGCCGATGTCGGAGCTGTAGGTGCGACTGCACTCGATGGGGTTGACGTAGCCGGTGGCGGCCTCGCCTCCTCCGAGCCGAAGCGCAAGCCCGGCGTAGGAATCGCGGATGGCGGTATTGCCGTTGTGGTACCGCCCGCCGACCAGCACATCCTGATTCCATCCGGCGCCGAATCCCCAGAGATCGGTGGCCCAGATGCCGCGCATGCGAGCCTCGGAGTTCTTCGTGAAGAAGTCCGTCGAGAGCGTGATGCCGCCGTCGGTCGCGATCCACGCGTCGCTCCCCTGCGCCTTCATTTCCTGGATGTCAGGGTGGATCGGGAACGGACCGTAGTAGCCGCCGAGCACCGAGAACGTGACGCCGCCGTCGGTCGACTTGAACGCCGTGGTCGTCCCGACGATCACCTGATCCGCGTTCCCCGGCGCCGCCACGATGCTCAGGTCGTAGTAGCCCTGGCCGTTGTCCATCTTCAGCGAATCGGTCCCCCCCTTCGCGGTCACGCGCCAGGTGTCGCCGGCGTCATCGGAGCGGAGCACCCGCGGGCCGCCGCTCGTCAGCAGCACGGCGTAGACGCGCGACGGGTTCGCGGGGGTGACCGCAAGCCGGCCGCCGCCGTCGGAGGTGACATCGTTTGCCCAGCCTGTCGAGCGAATCGAGAACGTCAGCCCGCCGTCCGTCGACTTCCAAAGTTCGTAGCGCTTGGCCCCCGTGTTCAGGCGCAGGACCGTCACCAGGTCGCCGTTGTTCGGCATCATCTCCAGATCGCACACCGAGCGGTCCATCGTGCGCGTCCAGCTGCTTCCGGCGTCGTTGCTGCGATAGAAGCCGTCGGTGGTGCCGGCCACCACGATCGTCGGGTTCGTCGGGCTGACCTCGATGTCGTAGACCCAGAGATCCGCCTTGCTCAGCACATACTTCCATGTGAGGCCGCCGTCGGTGGTGCGTATGATGCCGTTGTTCACACCGCAGTACACAATGTTCGGCGTCGTCGGGTGAATCTCCACCGCCTCGGAGTTGGTCGATATCCCGACATCGCGGAACTCCCACGTCGCCCCCTTGTCCGTCGTCTTGAAGAATCCCCCCGTCTCCGTGAAGCAGTAGAGGATGTTCGGGTTCGACGGCGCGATGTCGAACGCGTAGATGTTGACCTGCCACGGCAACGACTGCGCCACACCGGCGTTGTAGTGCACGGTCTCGAGCGGGCCGATCACCTTCCACGCGTTCGCAACAACCGGAAGGGAGGCGGCCGATTCGTTCTGCGCGGCGGCCTGGAGCGAGCGCTCTTCCAGGCGTGCGGCGAGCGCCTCCGGGGTCGGCGGACGCAGCGAGCCGTCTGAAGCGATGAACGACTCGTTCAGATGACGCCACCGCCGGAAGTACCGCGTGTACCGATCGCGCTCGTATGGATGGCAGGCGTAGTAGGCACGATACGCGCTGTCGACGCGGTACACGTTCGGCGCGGCAACGTAGAGATACCGAGCCCACTCGGGCATATCGGCCGACGCCTCAGGGCGCGCAAGCGAGAGCGGCGACTGCGCGTGCGCCACGGCGAGCAGAACGAAAAACAACGGAAGCAGACACGGCAGGCGGCGACGAACGATCATGATGAGCCGGAGCTGTATGGAGGGAAGCTGACCGCGCCACCAGGGCGCGCAAGGTTGGCGCGAAAGATAGAGATGAACGCCGGGGAAATCCAATCCTGGCGAAGCGTGGAAGGACTGTGGCAGGTCGCGAGGGACGAATGGCGAGGGATGGGGCGAGTGGTGAGGGACGGGACCGAGGGGCGACGGACGGGGCGAGGGGCGGGTCACCAGTCGCGAGGGAAGACGTCGCGACGGCAGTCTTCGCGGCTTTGCGCCTCTGCGTGAGTCGTCCGGCAGGTTCGACTGTGGACGTTTGACGTTCGGAAGAGTCGCCTCGACTGCCGCATGCCTGCGTTGACAACGGAACCAACTCGGCACTTGGCACCGTGAACTCCTTGGCACTTTGAACTTGGAACGGCGTTGTTGCACAATGCATACTTCGCCGGTGGTCGTCTCTTCCGACGCAT
>CAZJYH010000616.1:225-3417 GCA_964549365.1 uncultured Alphaproteobacteria bacterium | reverse complement strand
TCGAGGAATATCGAACGCATCAATTCGCGGATATCCCATGGTTCCCATTCAAATTCACGCTGGAAGTCCGGAATAACGTAGCGCCCCTCATTCAAATTGCCGATCAGCACGTTGAGGCTGATATGATCAGGTTTTTGCGCATCTCTCATTTCAGAGGTCCTGTTTGTTCACAATAAGCTCCTGAAAACTGCACTCCGCGACCGGGACTGCCGATGGTCCGGTCGCCGGAATCAACTCCGGCCGAGCCGGACACGGTATGCCGTCGCGGAGTCATACTCAGCGACGGCATGCCCGCACGTACAATCGGCACTATTTTTCTCGCGATTTTCTGGTCGTGCCGAAACGCTCCATTCGTTTGTTCAGTAGATCATTGGCGAAGCTGCGTACAAGCATCGCTTCAAGCTCGTCAATCATCGAACGTTCAACGGAGTAGGCACTGAAATATGCGGCCAAATCATGAAGACGTACCGGCAGCTCCTTAATCTGGCGTTGACGTTCGCCAACCAACGTAAACGATACGTTGTTCTTCGACGGCCGATCGACGCGCCGGATCTTCTGGAGTTTCCCCCGATCGCGATTGAAAACACTCGTCATTTCGAACCCCAACCGTTGACTCTTTGCCTTCCCCACATAGATCGCATGACCACGACTATCGTAAAAAACGTACACGCCGTAATGAGACGCGAGCGCATCCTTCAAGCCGGCCCGATACTTACGCGACGCAGCGTCCGATTCGCTCGCATCAAAGAGCATATGTTTATTCGACGCGGACAGCTTCTTATCGATCGGATAGAACTCGACCAGCGGACAGATGGCATGTAGTGCGAACTCGTTCTGGGCGGCCGCGCAGGCATTCGCAACGAGCCCCACAACCTGGCGAGGCGTCACCTCCTGATATTTGATCCAGTTGTTGATGGTAGCTACCGTCACCCCTACCTTACGCGCGAGATCCTCATTACGTTGAACCTCGAATTTTTCCTTGAGCTTATTGATGACTTCCAAGCCTTTCATTGCACTCATCCTTCCTGTTTAGAATTGATAGTTGTTACTCCTCCGCCGTGAACGCTTGTACCCGTCACCGCGGAGCCCTCGCTCATCGACCCCTCACTTCCTTCCGCCCTTTCCCCGTTTCCGTGCGCCGTCGACCAGCATCCCCTCCCTCCTCAGAATCTCCACCAGCCGCTCCTCCGCCTGGAACGCCCGCTCGGCGCTCGCGCGCAGGCGGGCGGTGGCCTCCGCAACGGTGAGCGCCCCGGCCGCGCTCACGGGCTCCACGTACCGCGGGATGTTCAGGTTGTAGTCGTTGGCGGCGATCTCCTCCAGCGGAACCACGCGCGCGCGCCCCTCCACGTCGGCGAAGGCGCGGTACCACCCGTGGATGCGCTCCACGTGCTCGGGCAGCAGCTCGTTCTGCGCGCGGCCGGTCCGGAACTCCTTCGAGGCGTCCACGATCAGCACTTTGTTCCTGCGGTCACGTTTCTTGCGCGAACGGAACACGAGGATGCAGGCGGCCAGGCCGGTCCCGTAGAAGAGGTTGGGGCCGAGGCCGATCACCCCCTCCAGCAGGTCCATCTCGAGGATCTTCCGGCGGATGGCCCCCTCCTTCCCCATGCGGAAGAGCGCGCCGTGCGGAAGCACCACCGCCATGCGCCCCTTCACCGGCGCCATGCTCCTGATCATGTGCTGCACCCAGGCGTAGTCGCCGCTCTTGCCGGGCGGCATGCCGGCGAAGTTGCGGCCGTAGGGATCCTTCGCCCATACCTCCTCCCCCCACTTCTCCAGGGAGAAGGGCGGGTTGGCGATCACGCAGTCGAACGTGGCGAGCTCGTCGCCGGAGAGGAACGCCGGCGAGCGGAGCGTGTCGCCGCGCACCACCCGGAAGTCCGCCGCGCCGTGCAGGAACAGATTCATGCGGGCGATGGCGGAGGTGGTCAGGTTCTTCTCCTGCGCGAACAGCCGGCCCCAGAGTGTGCGGTCGTCCTCACGGCGTTCGCGGACGTGGTGGATCGCCTCCAGCAGCATGCCGCCGGTGCCGCAGGCGGGATCGTAGATCGTGTCGCCGGCATGCGGATCGAGGATGTTCACCATCAGCCGCACCACCGAGCGCGGCGTGTAGAACTCGCCGGCCTTCTTGTTGGTGGCGTCGGCGAATTTCTTGATGAGATACTCGTACGACTGCCCGAGCAGGTCGGCGCGCGCGGCGTTGTTCCCCAGGTCGATGCGGGAGAAGTGTTCCACCAGATCGCGCAGCAGCGCGTCCGGCAGGCGCTCCTTGTTCGTCCATCCCGCGTCGCCGAAGATGCCGTACAACGTCTCCGGGTTCGCGGTCTCGATGCCGCGCATCGCGCGCTGCAGCGCCCGCCCCACGTTCACCGGGACGGCGCGGACCTCCTCCCAATGGCAGCCCGGGGGCACCTGGAACCGGTAGTTCTGCGGGAAGAGGGCGTACTCCTCGTCGCCGCCGGATTCGGCGAGCGCCGTCTCGTACTCCTCATCATAGACATCGGAGATGCGTTTGAAGAAGAGGAGCGGGAACACGTACGTCTTGAAGTCCGCCGCGTCCACCGGCCCGCGGAGGATGTTGGCGGCCTCCCAGAGGTGGGATTCCAGCCGGCCGAGCGTCACGTCGGCGGAGAGTTCGGGAATCGGGAGCGTCGTCGCGGTCGGCAAGGAGTTCTCTCGGGAACACTGAATAGAGAGGGGTACCAATGGCGCGCCAAGTATACGTCAACCGCGCCGACAAGTGCAACGGGCGCGAGCATCGGTTCCGGGGCGTTGAGGTATGTGTGGCTTTGCGTCCCTTTGCGTTCCCGGCGCCTTCGCGGTCGTATTGTGTTGGCCGATGGTGGTGGCGGGTGGCGGGTGGCGAAACGGGGGACGCTGGACATTGGACGCGGGACGCTTCACATGTCGAGTTGGGTCGACGCCATCAACCGCCATTTTGCCCCCTCCCTCTAATGAACAATGCACCATTGTTACGGCGAGCGTTTGGCAGTACAACGGCCGGAGTCAACTCCGGCCGAACGGGGCATGCCGTACGCGACATCAACAATGCAGGAATCCGCACCGTGGCGCTGTATATCATTGGAGTATACAACTTCACGAGGCCCCAGGGCTCCGTGCCGGGGCGTGTAACCGGGCACTTTGAACTTTGCATTTTGAATTTGGAACGGCGCCTCCGCTGCGCGCGTA
>CAZJYH010000616.1:0-215 GCA_964549365.1 uncultured Alphaproteobacteria bacterium | reverse complement strand
CCGGCCGATGAGGCCGAGAAGGTGTCCACGCGGACTTGCGGCTCGGCATCGCGGAGCAGGTACGGGTTGCCGAAGCTGAGCAGGATCGCCGGGCGCGCCAGCGCATGCTCCACGATCGTCCGCTGCGGCTCGGTGAGCCCCACCGTTCCGGCGAAGCCGCGGGGCTTCACGAAGAGCGCGATCACCACCGAGCCCGCCGCATCCACGCTCGCGAT
>CAZJYH010000615.1:0-3426 GCA_964549365.1 uncultured Alphaproteobacteria bacterium | reverse complement strand
GCGCCCCGAAGTGAACCATGCCCTCGATCTGACATGGCGCTTGCGCGATACCCGGCGCTTGCCGACGCGGGGGCGGTACGGGCGATCGCCGAACGCATCGGCGCCGAGGAGCCGCGCGAGTACTTCGTGCGCCGTCTCTCCGAGGGGGTGGCGCGCATAGCGGCGGCGTTCCACCCGCGGCCGGTGATCGTGCGCACCAGCGATTTCAAGACCAACGAGTATGCGCGGCTGCTGGGCGGGGCGGAATTCGAGCCGGCCGAGGAGAACCCGATGCTCGGCTTCCGGGGGGCGTCGCGGTACTACGATCCCCGATATGCGGACGGCTTCGCGCTGGAGTGCGCGGCGCTGCTTCGAGTCCGCAACGACATGGGCCTTTCGAACGTGAAGATCATGATCCCGTTCTGCCGAACGGTGGCCGAGGGGCGCCGCGTGATCGAGGCGATGGCGAGCCATGGGCTGTACCGGGGGCGCAACGGCCTGGAGATCTATGCCATGTGCGAGCTTCCCTCCAACGTGATGAGCGCCGACGCGTTCCTCTCCGTGTTCGACGGATTCTCGATCGGCTCCAACGATCTGACGCAGCTCGTGCTCGGCATCGATCGCGACTCCGGCACGGTGGCGCATCTGTTCGACGAGCGGGACGATGCCGTGCGCGGCATGATCGCGCAGGCGATCGCCGCGGCGCATCGCGCGGGGAAGCCGATCGGCATCTGTGGGCAGGCGCCCTCCGACTATCCCGATTTCGCGGCCTGGCTTGTGCGCGAGGGGATCACGTCCATCTCGTTGAACCCGGACGCGGTGGCGACGATGCGCCTGATCGTGGCACGCGTCGAGGCGGAGATGGAGGCCGAGGGGCACCAGGCGCGGGTGCATGAGAGGGGGGTGGGCAGCGTGCATCGCGAAGAGCGTCAGGCGCAAACCCTGCAGTCCGGGGCCGCCGAACTGAACGGACGCATCTGACGCGTCCGTGGAAACGGGACTTCTCAACACACGCAATCAAATGGGAGCAAGTGGAATGGAACGGGATTTGACCGGCAAGGTTGCCGTCGTCACCGGTGCCGGATCGGGCATCGGCCGAGCGTGCGCGCGACTCTTCGCCGAGCGGGGCGCGTCGGTGGTGGCCGCCGATCAGAACGAGGAGGCGGCGAACGAGACCGCGACGATGATCGGCGCCGCGGGGGGGACGGCGATCGGGATGCGGTGCGATGTGTCGGTTGCCGCCGACGTGCGCGCCATGGTGGAGCGAGGGGTGAGCGAATACGGGCGTCTGGACATGGCCTGCAACAACGCGGGGATCGCCGGCATGCCCGCATCGGTGGCCGACTACACGGAGGAGATGTGGCGTCGCGTGATCGACGTGAATCTCATCGGCGTGTGGCTCTGCATGAAGTACCAGATCCCGGCGATGCTGGCCGGCGGCGGCGGGGCCATCGTCAACATGTCCTCGATCCTGGGAACCGTCGGCTATCCGAACGCCTCGGCGTACGTGGCCGCCAAGCACGGCGTGGTGGGGCTCACGAAGGCCGCCGCGCTCGAATACGCAACGCAGGGCATTCGGGTCAACGCGGTCTGTCCCGCGTTCATCTACACGCCGATGCTCGAGGGGGCCGGCATCACCGAGGGGAGCGATGCGTACGCCTGGGTTACGTCGCTGCATCCGATGAAGCGCATGGGCACCAGCGAGGAGATCGCCGAAGCAACCGTATGGCTCTGCTCCGACGCGGCGTCGTTCGTTACAGGGCATGCGCTTCTGGCCGACGGCGGGTACGTGGTACAATAGCGCGATCGGTTCGGAGTTGCCGCAGGAACTGTTGGTTCGTTCCCCTCAGGACCCTGCCGCCGACATCTCGACGAAGATGCGCAGGCGTTCGGCGATCTCGTCGCGGATCCGGCGAAACGCACGAAGCCGAGTCTCCTCGTCGCCTTCGATGGCGGCGGGGTCCTTGAAACTCCAGGCGAGGCGCTCCGCTCCCGGATATACCGGGCAGCTCTCGTTCGCCTTGTCGCAGACGGTGATCACGTATGCGAACTCCTCGCCGTTGAATTCATCGACGGATTTGGATCGATGTCCGCTGATGTCGATGCCAAGCTCGGCGCAAGCTGCGATCGCCTCGGGGCGGACGATGCTCGGGTGCGTGCCGGCGCTGTGCACTTCGAAACGTCCGCCCGCCATGTGGCGCAGCAGTCCCTCTGCCATCTGGCTGCGCGCGGAGTTTCCGGTGCATAGAATCAGCACGCGCTGCGGTCTGGTGCTCATGAAGTTCTCTCCGATTCTCGATTTGATGTGGTTTCGATCGATGGTCCGAGCATCCAGCCGAACAGCAGCGTCGCCGCGAGTGCGCCGGCGATCTGTGCCGCGATGAATCCCGGCGCGTCGGCCGGGCGGATGCCGGCGAATGTGTTGCTTGCCGCGCGCGCCAGCGTGACGGCTGGGTTGGCGAACGACGTTGAGGATGTGAACCAGTAGGCCGCGGTGATGTACGCCCCCACCGCGTAGGGGACCGCCGAGGCGCGATGCCGCACCACGCTCCAGATGACGCCGAGCAATCCGAACGTTGCGACGAACTCGCCGAGCCACTGCGCCGCTCCGGTGCGGGCATGCTCCGACGCGAAGAACGACGGCAGTTCGAACATCCCGTGTGCGGTTGCCACTCCGGCGAATCCACCCGCTACCTGTGCCACGACGTACCACGGCGCAAGTCGCCACGCCAGGCCTCCCCGCATCGCCATCGCCAGCGTGACGGCCGGATTGAAATGCGCGCCCGATATCGGGCCGAACGTGAGAATCAACGCCACCAATCCGGCTCCCGTGGCAAGCGTGTTCGCCAGGAGTGCGATCGCGACGTTGCCGCCGCTCAGCGTCTCGGCCATCACGCCGGAACCCACTACCGTCGCCAGCAGAAGGGCGGTGCCGATGAACTCCGACGCAACGCGGCGTCGGAGTTCATCCGTTGGTATCGACGAATATTGTGTTGTTGCCACAATGGTATTGGATAAAAGTGAGCGTGCCGTCACGAACAACAGGGAGCCGCGGCGGTCGCTTGGGCAACGCCCGCTTCGCTGCCGGTCGCATCAGTGCCGCCTGCATCGGCAACCGTTGCGCCGACTTCGGCCGGGGCCGCGCAGCAGAGCGCGCCCGTGGTGCTGTACACGTTCGAGTCGCGCAGCACGGCGAACACCTCCCATTCGTTCCCGTCGGGGTCCGTCACCCACGCCTTGTCCTGCACGGCATAGCAGCATGCCACGTTCATCTCGTCGCGCGGGAGAAGCCCGGCCTCGAGCCAGCGACCGCGCATCGCGTTCACTTCGGCGGTGGTCGGGACCTGGATGCCGAGATGCGAGAGGGCGCCGGGTCCGCCTGCGGTGGCCGCGCCCGCCGGGATCTGATTCAGCGAGAAGTTCAGCGCCGGGGTCTCCAGGTCGAAC
>CAZJYH010000614.1:0-3428 GCA_964549365.1 uncultured Alphaproteobacteria bacterium | reverse complement strand
TACGTCCGACTCTGACGGCAGCGACGGCGACGCCCGGCCGATGAGCGGTAACCGCTCCTCACATTGTTCCTTCTGCGCCAATCTACATATCCAGTCACCTATATCGAAGCAGAAGGAGAATCTCATGATTCACAACACACACAACATGCGGACGGCACTCGTGGCGCTGTTCGTGCTCCTGGTCTACAGCACGACGGCTCACGCGCAGCACCTGATGCCGCCGACCGATCTGGCCGTTGAGATCACGATCGAGGGGAACATTCCCGGCACCACCATCCCGGCCTACCATGCAACGCTGACGTGGAAAGCGGGCGGCGCGGCCAAGTCGTTCAACGTCTACGTGAAGCGGTTCGCCGATCCGACACCGACGTTCGAGAAGCTCTTCACGACGCGCGAGAAGCGCATCGTCATCGATGCACAGCTCGACATCGCCGGCGCCGGTTTCGCGTACTACGTCACGGCAGTCGCCGACAACATGGAAAGCGATCCGAGCAACATCGTCAGCACCGCCTGCGGCCGTGCGTTCAACGAGGGAGATCTCTCGCGGTACGACGGCGGCGGCTCCACCATGTTCGTGTCGGACCCGCCGATGAAGGCCCACGTCGGCTCACAGTATCGCTACGATGCCAACGTGGTGGGTGAGACGATCGCGGGGCAGCGTGATCGGATCCGATTCAGCCTCGACCGTGCTCCCGACGGGATGACGATCGATGCCACCACCGGAGTTATCACCTGGACGCCGCGCGCTGAGGGCTCCTACAGTGTCGCGGTGATCGCCTCGACCGACGAGTCGACGAACGACAACCGTCAGACGTGGACGGTGGACGCCTCCTCGCAGGGCTCGGCCGCCGTCGCGTGGACGGGATCCGAAGATCGTGCGGCTGCATACCCGAATCCGGCAACTTCGACGGTCACGTTCCGACTGCCGAAGCACGTCGAAGGCGCACAGGCCCGCGTGATCGACATCAAGGGCGCGGCGATTTCGAGCCGGTCGCTGAACGCGGCCGACAGCGAGATCGCGGTGGACGTACGCGGTCTGGCCTCCGGTCTCTACTTCCTGCAGGTCGAGACGGCGGCCGAGCCGGTCACGATTCCGTTCAGCGTCACCCGTTAAGCGCTCCACAGCGCATTCGCCTCCATGTGTGGGAACAACGCCGAGTCCGGCCGGTGCCGGCCGGCGTTCCCCATACGACAACGATCACTCTCCACATAACGAAGCCTGGCGTATGCTCATATCAATTACCCCATTGCGATCCCTCGCGAGCACCGTGGTCCTGGTTGCGATCCTCGGCACGGGGGGCGCGTTCGCTCAGACCATCGCATGGACGAACATCCCGTCGCCGGCATCCGGCGCGGTGATCCCCTCGATTGCGGTCTCGTCGAGCGGCCGCGTCTTCGCAGCCCCTCAGGGCTACGGCCTGTTCTATTCGGACGATCGCGGCGCGACGTGGCAGACCGCAAAACCGTTCCCTGAAGGGCTTGCGGCGTCGTCCGTGTCGATCACACCGAGCGGCCGTCTGGTCTGCGGCAGTGAGACCGGCGCGTACGGTTCAACCGACGGCGGAACTAGCTGGACCAACCTCAACACCGCGTGGCATGGCGTATGCGATGCGTTCACGGCGCCGACCGGGGCGATCTACGTTCAGAACGACAGCCGCCTGTATCGGTCCACAAACGCCGGCGCCGACTGGACCTCCGTGATGCAGGGACATTACATCATGGGCGTCACCGAAGCCGCGGGGGGCGGGATCTTCGTGGCCACCGCCGACTCGGGCGTGATGCGCTCGACGGACAACGGGGCCACGTGGAAGGCGCTCTCGCTCGGCAACGAGTATGTGCGAACGGTTGCGGCCACGCACGCCGGGAGCATCCTCGCGGGCGTGCAGGGATTCGGCGGCAGCGGAGTGATCTATCGCTCGCCGGACGGCGGCGGCTCGTGGTCGACCACCACGCTTGCCGACGTCAGCACTGCACTGCTCGTCACCGCGAACGGGCCGATCCTGGCCGCCGCCGCCAACTCCGGAATCTATTCCTCGAGCGACGACGGCAAAACCTGGAAGCGGGTCAACGACGGGCTGCTCGACGTTCGCATCTTCGCACTGGCGCAGGCCCCGAACGGTGAGGTCTACGCCGCCGACGTGTTCGGCAACATGTACCGCAGCACCGTGGCCGTTGCCGCCGCGCCGTTGAACGAGAGCCCGGCGAATGCGATCGAGACAGCGGTCCGTTCCGGCCCCGGCGTGTTGTCGTTCATCGTCTCGTCGCCCCGTGCGGAGGAGGTCACCCTGAGACTGTGGGATGCTCTCGGACGGCCGGTGCTGCAGCGGAGTCTGGCCGTGTCGCCGAACCCCGTGCGCCTCGACATCGACTGCGCCGCGCTCCCGAGCGGGCTTTACTTCCATCAGATCGGCCAAACCGGACGCGTCGGAGTCGCCGCCGTCGCGCATTGAAGCCCGGCGATCTCCGGCATCACTCCTCCGCACGCGGCGATCGCACAGGCATGAATACGAAGCAGGGGAACGGATTTGCTCCGTTCCCCTGCCGACGTTCATGTGCAATGTGTTCGCACGGCCGCTCTTCGCAAGCGACGGCCCGTTATGAACACCCGCTGGTGGTGCCGCAGTCCTCGCAGACGTGGCAGGCACCGTTCTGCTTCACACGCATCGAGCCGCAGTTGCCGCACTGCTCTCCGGTATAGCCCTGCGCCTTCGCGGTCATCACCTTCTTCTGATTCTCCCCCATCGGACGCACCGGAGGCGCCACCGTGGTGTCCACCGCGCGCTGCTTTGTGTACAACTCCTGCCCGGGCGACAGCTTCAGCTTGCCGTTGCCGTTGACGTATGTCTCACCGCCGTTCGAGCCCGCGCCGTTCGAGCCGACGCCGCCGGCCGCATTCCCCCCCGGCGCATTGCCGGCGGCCGTGCCGTTTGCGCCGCCGCGCTGCTCACTGTTCCCTTCGTCCACCGCCTTGATGTGCACGAAGTCCTCACGCCCGAGATACTCGTATCCGATGGCACGGAACACATAGTCGATGATCGACGTGGCGTTCTTGATCGCCTCGTGGCCGTATACAGGGCCTGCGGGCTCGAACCGTGTGAACGTGAAGGTGTCCACCATCTTCTCCAGCGGCATGCCGTACTGCAGCGCCTTCGATGCCAGCACCGCGAAGCAGTTGAGCAGCCCCTTGAAGCTCGCCCCCTCCTTGTACATGTCGATGAAGATCTCGCCGAGCGTTCCATCCTCATACTCGCCCGTGCGCATGAACACCTTGTGCCCGCCCACCGTGGCCTCGCGTACGAACCCATGACGGCGCTTCGGCAGGCGGCGGCGCTCGGCGCGATGGTATACCTTCTCGACGATGCGCTCGTGCACCTGTGCCGGGCCGATGTTCTCATCCCACGTGTTCTCATCCCCCACCATGTCGCTGA
>CAZJYH010000613.1:0-3432 GCA_964549365.1 uncultured Alphaproteobacteria bacterium | reverse complement strand
GCTCCTCGTACTTCCTCGCGAAGATCGTCGGCTACGCGCGAGCATTCGAGATCGCCTCGCTCGGTGAGAAGGTTCCGGCAGCGACCGCGCTCGACCTTGGGCTCGTGAACAAGGTGGTGCCGGCCGAAGCGCTGATGGCCGAAGCGAAGGGGCTGGCCGAACGATATGCCGCAGGCCCCACGCGCGCCTACGGCTACATCAAGAAGATGCTGCATCGCGCCGGCGGCTCCTCGCTCGACGAGGCGCTGGACTACGAGGTGTTCATGCAGGAGGCCGCCGGCCGCACCTACGACTACACCGAGGGTGTGCAGTCGTTCGTCGAAAAGCGGAAGCCGGCCTTCGAGGGGAGGTAACACTGCGTTCATAACAGTACGTATATTATGCTTCCCCCATGGACTACACTTCGGCGTAACTCCATGATACTCCGTACGGATCTGGAACATCTTGCCAAAGCGCGCCTTGCCGACGCGGAGGTATTGCTTGCGAATGGACGGTTCGATGCAGCCGTTTATCTCTGCGGTTACGCCGTTGAGACGGCCCTCAAGGCTCGCATCTGCACCACGCTCAGTTGGTCTGCGTTTCCGGACAAACGCCCCGAGTTCCGCAGTTTTGCGGTGCATAAGCTGGAAACCTTGCTGACGCTATCCGGAATTGAAGCCACCGTCAAGAACAATTGTTGGGCCGATTGGTCGTATGTGGACAAGTGGAACTCCGAACTCCGATATCAACCTGTTGGGACATCGAACCAAGCTGATGCGGAGGACATGATTCTGGCAGCCGACTATCTACTGAAGGTTCTCCTGTGAAACAACCTGACCTGAAGAAACTCGCCGCCGTCGGCAACGAGATCGAGCATGAGAAGGGAATAACGTTCGACCTCTTCGCTGCATTGCTCCTCGCCGATGGGGCCGGCAAGTGGGACATCATTATGGCGGCATCGTGGATTACCCGAGGCACAAGGGACGAGATCCGCTATGTGGTCGGCAAACTCGGCGCACATCTGACAACGGAAGAGCGTCTCGGACTTTCGAAGATCATCCTTGTTCCCTCAGACGATACCATCGTCACCGATATCCTTGAGGCCTCACAGCAGGCAACCGACCGCTCCGGTGTCGTGTATCCGGCACTGCATGGTGCTTATATCAACGATGTCCTGATTGAGCGAGGGTATATCATCCTGACCAACAAATACGGTAATGCACTGACGGCAGCCGTCTCCAACCTTCGCTAAGCATCATGAACTCACTCGACGCTCCCTCTCTCTTCGGCGTCTGCGGCGCCGGCACCATGGGCTCGGGCATCGCCTACACGGCGGCGCTTGCCGGATATTCCGTTCGGCTGTACGACATCTCACAGGAAGCAATCGACCGCGGCGCCGCCCAGATCGCGCGATTCATCCAGGGGAGCGTCGAGCGCGGCAAGCTGGACGAAGCGGGCGCGGCGGAACTGCGCGCGCGCATCGTCGTGACGCTGAACCTCGATGAGATGGCCGGCGCCGAGATCGTCGTGGAGGCGGCCGTCGAGCGGCTGGATCTGAAGCAGGATCTCTTCGCCCGCCTCGAAGCCATCGTCCCGGCCGACGCCATCCTCGCGAGCAACACATCCTCCCTCGCGATCACCGAGATCGCCGCAGGCCTGAGCCGGCCCGAGCGGATGGTGGGCATGCACTTCTTCAACCCGGCGCATATCATGAAGCTGGTGGAGGTGATCCAGGGCTACCGCACATCGGACGAAGTCCTCGACCGCACCATCGCCATCACGCGCGCGCTGGGGAAGGTGCCGGTGCGCGCGAAGGACACGCCGGGCTTCATCGTCAACCGTGTGGCGCGAAATTTCTACGGCGAGGCGTTCCGTATCGTCGGCGAGGGAGCAGCCACGCACGACCAGGTGGACCGCTGCATGAAGGCCGTCGGATTCAAGATGGGTCCGTTCGAGTTGATGGACCTGATCGGCATCGACGTGAACTTCGCGGTGACGCAGTCCGTGTACGATCAGTACTTCAACGAGGCACGATTCCGCCCGCATCTGATACAGAAGAAGATGGTGGAATCCGGGCAGCTCGGAAAGAAGAGCGGCAAGGGCTTCTACTGATCGAACCGGCACGCGCCATGATCGACACGCTCCTCTTCGATCTCGGCAACACTCTGGTGCGGTACTACACGGCATCGGAGTTCCCGCCGATCCTGGATCGCGCGCTTCGGGAGGTCAGGTCGAGCCTTCTGGAGGACGGCGTGCGCGTGGCCGACCACGATGAGATCACGGCCCGCGCCGCCGAAGAGAACCACGAAGCGGCGGACCTGAGCGTCCGCCCGCTTGCCGAACGCCTGCAACGCATCTTCTGGCTGCCCCCCGGGAACATCGACCTGCTCGATCGAGCCGAGCGTGCTTTCCTGAGGCCCATCTTCGCGCTCGCGCAACGCTACGACGACGCCATCCCAACGCTCGATCTTCTCCGCGCACACGGTTATCGCATCGGCATCGTATCGAACACGCCGTGGGGAAGCCCCGCCGGAGCGTGGCGTGAAGAACTGGACCGGTGGGATCTGAGCGGGCGGGCGGACACCGTATGCTTCTGCGCGGACGTCGGCGTGCGAAAGCCCGCCGCGCCGATCTTCCGGCACGCACTGGCGGCGCTCGGCTCGACGCCGGAGCGCGCGGTCTTCGTCGGCGACGACCCGCGGTGGGACGTCACCGGCCCCATGCGCATCGGCATGCGGGCGATCCTTCTCGATCGGGGCGGCACCGAGCGCCACAACGGCGCATTCGAGTGCATCGCGACGCTGCATGAGCTGCACGATCGACTTCACAGTGCATAACCTTCGCCGGCGACCCTATACGACAACGCCCCGGCCGATCGACCGGGGCGTTGTTCATGTTCGTCGAACACGCGCGCCGACACACTCTACATCACTTCCACGGGGCGTACCGCCATGATGCCGGTGTGTTTCGATACGCCGGCGAGATACCGGGCAAGCTCTTCATCCAACGTCACCTCCTTCTTCGTCAACGAGGCGTGAAGGAAGCGCAGCACGCCGTTCTCGTCGCGATAGCAGAGCCCGGTGTGCGAGCAATCGATGCCGTTGATCGTGGTGGTGATGCCGATGATGTCGCCGGTAGCGAGCATCGCTTCGGCGGCGGCCACCTTCTCCTTCGGTACGTAGTACATCTCGCGCGCGTTGATCGCCTTCTCGGTGGCGGCGATCACGGGCACCATCGAGGGGTTCGCCTTCAACTGCCTGTAGCTCTCGGGATGTGTGCTCATGAAACCGACGGTCCGGCCGAAGCGTTCGGCACCCGGCAGCTCCCGCGTCACGTTCCGCACCACCCCCTTCCGCTCGTTGTCGTAGAACCAGTCCGTCGTGTAATGCAGACGCGATGTGTAATCGGAGAGCTTCCCCTCGCGGTAACGGGTAAACGTCACCTGCTGCAGAA
>CAZJYH010000612.1:0-3441 GCA_964549365.1 uncultured Alphaproteobacteria bacterium | reverse complement strand
AACGAGCGCGGCCGTATCGGCACCGATGCAGTCGGGGGCCAGCATCACCGGGCGGCCGAGCAGCTCGCCCAGACGGGTCGCGACCGGCGCCAGCGAATATTTCATCTTCCGCTCACCCTTCGGCCTCCCCAGATGCGACATCAGCACGGTTCTGCCGCCGTTCTCGATGATGCGTCGGATCGTCGGCAGCGATTCGCTGATGCGCTTGTCGTCGGTGATCGTCCCCTGCTCGTCGAGCGGGACGTTGAAATCCACGCGCACCAGCACGCGCTTGTCGGTGAGATTCAGTTGTTCGATCGAACGGATCATCCTGAGCCGGTACGTTTGAACGGTGTTCTGAAGGAAGGGCGTCGGGCCGTTCGGCCCGTGAACCCATGATACAAAAAAACGGGTGGCGCCTGCGAGCACTCGCGTGCTTCGCCTGTCGCCACCCGTCGTCAATGAACGTTGGACTACAGAGCGGCCAGTCGCTCCACCAGGTCGGCGATGCGCATCGCGTAGCCGTATTCGTTGTCGTACCAGCCCACCACCTTCACCATGTCGCCGATCACCATCGTCGAGAGGGAGTCGAAGATGCAGGAGTGCGGGTCGCCGACGATATCGGTAAGGACGAGCGGATCCTCGGTGTAGGAGAGGATGCCGGCCATCGGCCCGTCGGCGGCGGCCTTGAACGCGGCGTTCAGCTCGGCCTTCGTTGCCGGCTTCTCCAGCACGGCCGTGAAGTCCGTGATCGATCCGTCGGGTGTCGGCACGCGCAGCGCGAAGCCGTCGAGCCGTCCCTTGATCTCCGGGATCACCAGGCCGAGCGCCTTGGCGGCGCCCGTGGAGGTCGGGATGATGTTCACCGCGGCGGCGCGGGCGCGGCGCAGATCCTTGTGCGGCAGATCGAGGATGCGCTGATCGTTCGTGTAGGAGTGGACGGTGGTCATGAAGCCGTTCTTGATCCCGAAGTTGTCGAACAGCACCTTCACCACCGGCGCCAGGCAGTTGGTGGTGCAGCTCGCGTTCGAGACGATCTTGACATCCGGCGTGAGGACGTGATCGTTCACGCCGAGTACCACCGTCGCGTCCATCTCATCCTTCGCCGGCGCGGTCAGGATCACCTTGCGCGCGCCGTTGTCGATATGCTTCTGAAGGTCGGCGCGCTTCGTGTAACGTCCGGTGGACTCCACCACCACGTCCACGTCGCCCCAGGTCAGATCCTCGATCGCCTTCGACGCGCTGATCGTCACGCGATCGCCGTTGACGATCAGATCGTTGCCGTCGACCTCGATCGTCCCGTTGAAGCGGCCATGCACTGAGTCGTACTTCAGCAGATGCGCCAGAGTGCGCTCGTCGGTCAGGTCATTGACGCCGACGACATCCACGGTCCCCTTGCGCGCCATCACATGGCGGAACACCAGGCGGCCGATACGACCGAACCCATTGATTGCAATGCGAACTGCCATAGAACCTGCACGCTCCTTGAAGATTTGTTCGGCGGTACACCGGGCGGTACCCGCGGCGGTGCCGGCCGGATAGGGGGAATACGGAAGTTGAAGAGAGAAAAGCGCTACGAAACTACAAAGCCGTTCCGGTGCCATGAATGACAGTCGGTAACAGGGGGGCGGGGAAGTCGGAAGGCAGAATGCTGAAGTTGGAAGTGCCGGGTTCCAAGTGCCAAGTGCCAAGTGCCAAGTTCCACGTTCCGCGTTGAAGAGTGTCCCGGCAACGTGAAGCAGTATATTTCCGAGATATACAACTTGCTTCTCGCCACTCGTCGAAGACCCCGATTCATCGGGGCCACTCTCTGCCGAGCGTCAAGCGTCCAGAAGATTCCACCGCGAAGGACGCAAAGGAACACCCATATCCCATCACCTCGAGTGCGAGTCATTCAAATCGCAACAGCGGCCGATCCGAAGGCGCGGGGGCGCACCTTCGTCGTAGATTTATGGCCGTCGGAGAACGCAACACGGAGATCACGGGGAAGGACATCATGAGGATCGGTCGGTACGATGTGCATATCGTTGAAACCTGTCGCTTCGCGCTGGACGGCGGCGCGATGTTCGGCGTGGTGCCGAAGAACCTGTGGGCCAAGGCCTATCCGCATGTCGACGAGCAGAATCGGATCGCGATGGCGGCCCGTGCGCTGCTGATCCGAGGCGACGGGCGCACGATCGTGGTGGACGCCGGCTGCGGCACGAAGATGGGGGAGAAGCTGGAGGCGATCTACGGCGTCGATCACAGCGTCTATACGCTCGATGCGGGTCTGGCCCGGCACGGCGTGAGCCTCGGCGACGTCACGCACTTCATCTACACGCACCTGCACTTCGATCATGCCGGTGGATCCACGCGGACCGGCGCCGACGGCGTAACCGTGCCCACGTTCCCCAACGCGCGCCACTACGTGCAGCGCGATCACCTCATGTGGGCCGAGACCCCGACCGACAAGGACCGCGCGAGCTTCATGCCCGAGAACTGGACGCCCGTTGCCGAGCGCGGCCTGCTGGAGCAACTCGACGGCGACGGCGAGCTGTTCCCCGGCCTCGAGCTGCGCACGGTGCACGGGCATACCCGTGCGATGCAGCTGGTGATCGTTCACGGCGAGGCTGCTCCCGATGTGCCGGGCGGCCTGATCTACTGCGCCGATCTGATGCCCACCTCGGCGCATCTGCCGGTGCCGTACGTGATGGGCTACGACAACTTCCCGTTGACGACGATCGACGAGAAGAAGCGGATCATCCCCGAGGCGTACGAGCGCGGCTGGCTGCTCGCGTTCGAGCATGACGCGTTCGCGCACGCGGCCCGGATCGCGCTCGGCAAGCGCGGCGACGAGATCGCCGAGCCGATCGATCTTTCATAGTCCGCACGACACTTACCCGGAGTCCGAACGACATCGTGAACACCGAACGCCTCCCCGACAAGGAATACATCAGAGTCTGCGCGCTCAAGGAGATCCCGCTGCGCCGCGGCAAGGAGGTCGTGTTCGATGAGGACACGCAGGTGGCGATCTTCAACATCAAGGATCACCTCTACGCCGTCAGCAACATCTGCCCGCATCAGCACGCGCCGGTGATCGCCGACGGCTTCATCGAGGACTGCACGATCACTTGCCCGCTCCACGGATGGGTGTACGATCTCGAGACCGGGCGCGCGATCGGCGGCACCGGGAAGCTGAAGACCTACGACATCTATCTCGACGGCGAGAACGTGATGCTCGAAAAGCCGGAGCCGGAGGAGCCGACGTGGATGATTGACTAGCTCCGCGTCGCTGCGTGAGGTGTTCGGGACGCACGACGCTGGGCGCTGGACGCGCGACGCTCGTAGGGCGAGTTGCGGGTAGCGAGTGGCGAGAAGTTGTATATCTCGGAAGTGTACTGCTTCATGTGCGCGACACTGCGCAACTCGGCACTTGGCACTTGGCACTTGGCACTTGGCACTTGGCACTTGGCACTTGGCACT
>CAZJYH010000611.1:0-3471 GCA_964549365.1 uncultured Alphaproteobacteria bacterium | reverse complement strand
GACGGGCCGTGGTGCACGCCGGTGAGTCCGGCGCCGATATCGGTGAACTGCGCGTACGCCGTGTTCGTGGCAACGGCGGCGGCAAGGATGGCCGCCGACATGCAGACCGATCGGATCATTCGTCCGATGGTCCGGTGAACGTAGTCGAGATGCATTGGAACCTCGGTTGTTGGATGTTGCGGAATGCAAAAACGATCGGTTTGTGATCGTTACGCCCTGTGCTCGCACGGCAATGCCTCGGCGGTGAATGTGCTCCAGGCGTGCCGCATGCAAACAACGGGGCGATCGATCGCGCGGTGGGGGGCGCGATCGGCTCTCAGCGACGGCGCCCGGAGGCGGTCGCGGATGAATTCAACGGATGAAACCGGCCCACGGAGCCGGCGGGGGCGGTCAAATGCCGAACGACGCATAAAACGATCGTGTGCTACGTTTTCGGATGCGTCGATTCGAGCTCGTCCGATGGAAATCGATACGTCGTCGATGGTGATCTCCCGATGAGATCGATTGCCGGCCGCACTCCGCTTCCGAACCTCGTCACGGTGCCCGGATATCGAACCATCACCAACGGAATAGCGCATGCAATTCCCTCCCCGCGAGGCCGTTCGCGCGAAAAAGAAACACATATTCCGTGTCGGCGCATGCAGGTCAGGCGTCATCGGCCGCAGAGCCAGACGCAGACTGCATGATATTGCTGGTTCGATCGCATCGCGACGATCGAGAATGACCGGTTCAGTTACGGTGAGTGTGTGATTATCTGTGGGCTACCGACTCGGTAACGGCGTGCTCGCGGACGGCAAGCCCGTCGCCACAGCCCATGGCTGTCGCTCTTGAACGAATAAATTGCATTCGGGGATAGGAGGATCGGTGCGAATATACGTGTGGGCCACCACGGAATGCAAGCAATCAGATGCACATCGAACGGATAATTTTGTAGCGCCGCCGAAGTAGATAAAAAATCCCCACGTCGGTCCTTCGATCTGTTGCCCACCGGGAGGCAACGAGTGCGCGCATCGGTCGTTCGTCCGGGACAGATCGGGAACCCCGAAACCTGGAACCGGAATGTGCGAGAATGCGAGGTGCGTCACGTGATGTCGGCAGTCGGCCGTTGCCACGTTCCCGGCCGACGGAGCCTCCTCCTCGGCAATAATCGACGATTCGGCCCACAGCGATCCCCGGAAATTGGTATTTGAGAGATCGTCGAACCTTTCACCCGGGATTCACGCCGTAAGCGCTTGATCAAATCCCGCCCGTGTCGTACTTTAGGTCCGCGCTGTGCCGTAATCGCTCCCACGGACACCGCAAATACTGCATTAGCAGGCCATCCTTCTCGTAATCGTTGCTCCCACAGGCACCTGACGTGAAGCGCTGATCGCGTTTCGGCATCAAGCATCGTGATGTCGTTACGCCCATGTTCTCCGTGTTGCTGGCCCGCACGTCGCGCCTCGATGCGGCCGTCGTGTCGATGCTCGCCGCCCCTCACTCATTGATCCGTCCGCGAGCATCGGGGCGTCGGCCGTCGTGCATGCGCTGGGGCCTACTCCGATAGGTTCGTCCATGGTGATGAAGTGACGGCCGTGGAACCTTCATGATTTTTCGGAACCAATGCCATGTGTTGCAATCCAATCGTCGCCGTTCTGCTGCTTCTCGGAGCGATATCCGCATCGCCGACGCCGCGCCCGAGCGAGAATCCGCAGCCGCGCCAAAAGCCGCCGAACGTCACCATCAACGTTGCGCCCCGCACGTCGCAGGTCGGTGATTCGATCACGGTATCCTGGCGTGCGAGCGGCGCCGACAGCATCTACATCTCACACATCGGATACGTACCGGCCGTGGGAACGCGGCGGGTTGCGCTGCGCGCGTCGACCACGTTTTACGCCCTCGCGGAGCACGATAGCCGGGCCGTGATCGCCTCGGCGAAGGCGACCGTGGCCGGCTCGCGGGGCGGGAGCGAGTTTCCGGGCCGCAATGAGGCATTCGGAAATCCGCTCAAGGTCATCTGCCGCGCAAGATCGTTGAGGGGGCTTCTCAACGGGGTAACCGTGACGCTGCAGGAGGGGTATTCGATGAGTCTGGACGAGTATCCCGCATCGCGGAATTCAGAATACGTCTTCATCACAACACGCCGCGAATGGCCGGGCCTGCTCGTCCCATCTGATCCGAATGTCCGTGCGCGCCGTCTCGCGTTTCGTGTGCGCGTCGTCACGCACCCGACACCGGAGCGGGAGTACGAGTACGTGATCGAGACGCTGATCGAACGGAACAAGAAGCTTGTGCGGCCCTGGAAACAGGAGAACAACCCGGTGATCGCCATGCGGGAAGCGCAGCGGCTGCGCGACCGCATCGGTGTCGGGCGATGAACACGCGGCCTCATCGGACAGCACAACAAATCCCGGCAGCATCATGAGCAGCATGAAACGCTCCGCCTCGCCGACGCAGGTCGCACTGATTCTGATCTGGTGGGTTGCATTCGCGGTGAATCTCGGGGTGGCGATCTATCTCCAATCCATCGACGCGCTGGAGGAGGAGAATTTCCCCGCGGCGCTGAAGACCATCAACGCGCTGTACGTTCCGTACCTCGGCATGATCACGGCGTATTTCTGGACGCGACGGAATTCGGAGGCGGCGAACGTCGAGGCGGCCGATGGATCCCGTGTCGGCAACCTGCTGGCCGTGGCGTGCTCGCTTCTTTGGAACGGGATGATCGTGTTCTTCATGGTGCGGCTGTTGTTCGAGGTCGGGACGATCGAGGACTCGCTGGAGTCGTCCGAGCGACTCGGGAGCATGTTCGTCTGGCTGGTCGGCCCGTCGCTGGGATACTACTTCGCGAAATCTAGAACCGAATCGAAGTGATCGCATCATGTCGAACGAAATCATCGCTGGAGTATTGATCGCGTTGGTTGCGGCCGCTTGCACCATGCGCGCGCAGGAACCGACACCTGGACCGGGACCGCAGCGATTCGCGCTTGTCATCGGTATCACCGGATATCCGAAATATCCAATCGCCGAACGCCTCAGGTACGCCGACGACGACGCGAGAGAGTTCGCGGCGACGCTGATACGGCCGGAATGCGGGGGATTCCCGGAGCACAACGTCTTCGTCCTCACGAATTCCAGTGCGACCCAGGATTCGATCAACTTCAGGGTCCGCAATCTGGCGCGCATTTGTCATGAGGAGGATATCGTCTATTTCTTCTTCGCGGGCCACGGCGCCGTCTACGCCGGGCGTTCCTACCTGATGCCGTACGACGCGGATCGGAATATTCCGGAGTCACGGGGTCTCGAGGTTGGGGAATTCATCCACAGGCTCAGGTCGGTGCTCAGCTACAGGAATCTTCTGTGTTTTATCGATGCCTGCCATTCGGGTGGCCTGGAGGCCGACCCGTACGGAACGAGGGGCACACCGGAGAACGTGGTTCGCGGACTCGACAGCGCGTTGCGCATGGCAGGCCGGCCGGAGGAGGTGCCGATGGC
>CAZJYH010000610.1:0-3474 GCA_964549365.1 uncultured Alphaproteobacteria bacterium | reverse complement strand
CCACCACCATCAATCCGCTCGTCTCCTTGTCCAATCGATGCACGATGCCCGGGCGCGGTCCGCTCCCCCCTTCATCGATCAGACCCTTGTCGTCATCTTCGGCCCGGTCGTCCTCCGCCGCCGCATCGGGCGATCCGGCATCATCCGCCTCCGGCAGGTCTTCGCCGTCGATCGCCTCCTCCTCATCCTCCAGCGCCTCGGCCTCCCCCGCCGTCGGAAGCATGCCGCCGACGTGATACAGCACCGCGTTCACCAGCGTCCCGTCGCGGTTGCCGTATCCGGGATGCGTCACCATGCCGGCCGGCTTGTTGACGATGAGGAGATCCGCGTCCTCGTAGACGATGTCGAGCGGGATGTTCTGCGGGATCAGCTCGATGGGGGGCGGCTTCATCAGCGTGATCACGATGGTGTCCCCCGGCCGCACACGGTAGTTCGCCTTCGTCGTGCGGCCGTTGACCAGCACGGCCCCGGCGTCGATCGCGTTCTGCACCTTGTTGCGGGTGGCGCGCAGCACCGCGTGGGTGATGAACCGATCGATCCGCTCGGGCGCTTGCCCGGCGGTCACCGTCAGCGTGCGGGTGATCGGCACGCGCTCGTACGATGCGTCGACCATCACCGCCCCTCTTCGATGTACGGCGCAAGCACGCCGCGCATCGCAGCCACCGCGCGGGCACGGTGGCTGATACGATTCTTCTCGGCGGCCTCCATCTCGGCGAACGTCCGCTCCGACTCCAACGGCCGGAAGAGCGGGTCGTACCCGAAGCCGGCATCGCCGCGCGGCGCGGCAACGATCTCCCCCTCAACGCTCCCCTCGGCGAAGAGCGTTCGGAGCCCGTCGACGTAGCATATCACCGTTCGGAACCGGGCCCGCCGCTCGGCCGCGTCCCGGCCGGCAAGTTCCTGCAGCAGGCGCGCGCAGTTGTCGGCATAGGTTGCCCCGGGGCCTGCCCACCGTGCCGAGTAGACGCCGGGGGCGCCGTCGAGCGCCGCCACCTCCAGCCCCGTGTCGTCGGCGACGGTCGGGATGCCGGTGGCGGTGAACGTCTCGAACGCCTTGATATAGGCGTTTGCCTCCAACGTATCGCCGTCCTCTTCGGGCTCGGGCGGGACCTCCGAAAGATCGGCGAGCGTGACGGCCCGAATCCCTTCCATGTCGCTGAAGATCGCGGCCAGTTCGGCCGCCTTGTGCGGATTGTTCGTGGCTAACAGTAGTCGCATGGGGCGAAGTTACGAAGAGGCGGGCGCGGGTCGGCGGGTCATTTGCCGTGGCCGTCGGTTTCCGGTGATCACGGAGGGGCGAACGGTGTCATACGGGAGTTGCCGGGGCGCGCATGGCGAACGATTTCCCTTGCGAGGCGCCCGATCCACGCGCAATCATACGGCCGGTTTGCGACCACCGCGGCACGGCACGGTCGTAATGGGAATCGACCGGCGAACGGCCGCCGAACGGGCGCCGGACGGGCGCCGAGTCGACGATTTCGCTTCGGAAAGGAACGGAAATTCCGTTACTTGAGACTCTTCATGTAGCCGGATGCGTGACGGGCTCAGCCGCGGCGCAACGGCATTTCTCCGGCACACAAGCAATCAGCGGCAGTGCGCTTCGGCCCACCCGGGCGGCCCACGTGGGCCACGTCGGCACCAACACACGTGTTGTACCTCATATGAACGTGGAGCGCCGCGACTTTTCCTTCAACTCAATTCGGTTGACACGATGAAGCAACGGTACCCCTACACCTTCTGCGTCCTGGCGCTCTTCTTCTGTGTCGTTGTCAGCGGAGCGCAAGCCCAGTGGTATAACTACAACGACAGCCGCACCATCGCCGCTCTGGTCGATGACGGCCCGATACTGTGGGCCGGGTCGCTCGGCGGTGGACTGATCAAGGTCGACAAGGCCACCGGCACCAAGACGTATTACACGCGTGCCAACTCCGGGCTCCGCAACCACTTCGTCAACGCGCTGCTGATGGACGGCAACACGCTGTGGATCGGCACCGACAACGGGCTGATGAAGTTCGACAAGGGCTCGAACTGGACGGCGTACAAGCCGAGCGACGAGACGTTCCTGAACGGTGAGATCAAGGGTCTGGCGTTCGACGCCGATAAGAACATCTGGATGGCGACAACCGGAGGCCTCGTCAAGTTCGGGGTCAACGGCGAGTGGACCACGTACGACAAGGACAACTCGAACATCGCCGACAACAAGCTGACCTGCGTCTCGGTCGGCACCGACGGCGCGGTATGGGTCGGAACGGTGAACAAGGGCCTTCTGAAATTCGCCGGCGGCACGTTCAAGCAGTTCAAGCACAGCAACTCCGGGCTGCTGGTCGACAGCGTCACGTGCATCAACGCGAACCTGCGCGGCGAGATCTGGGTGGGCCTGAACAACGGCTACGTGCAGCAGGTGGAGGATCCGAAGCCCACGTGGGAGAATCAGATCCCGCTCACGGTGCCCGATCGCCCGGGCTTCACGATCCCGGAAAAGCCGGTGTGGCAGATCAGCGCGGGGCCGGACGCCAACACCGATCTGTTCTGTACCTACTCCTCGCTCGGCGTTTGGAATCGTCAGACGCAGACGCTGAAGCGGTACCCCGGCGGCGCCACCAGCAACCCGAGCTACGGCGTCTACGCCGCGTTCGCCGATGCCAACATGACGATCTGGGCCGGCACGATGGACGGGTTGGCCAAGCGCGTCGACACCACGTGGACCAAGATCTCGACGGCGACCACCGGAATGTCCGGCAACTCCGTCAACAGCATCATGATCGACAAGAACGATCAGGTCATCACCGGCGGTGGATCGCTGATGCAGTTCGACGGAGCAAGCACATGGCAGGTGTGGACGGTCGATCGCTTCAACTACGTGCCGGTCGAGAACGTCACCCTCGACAGCGCCGGCACGTACTGGGCAACCTGCAATTTCGGCGGCGGAGCCGGGAGCAGCGGCGCGGCGCTCTTCAAGCGGAACTGCAACAACTATCAGGCCCAGTCGATCTCCGGCTTCGTCAACCTCAGCCCGATCGTCACCGCCGGTAACGGCGCGGTGTGGGTGGGCGGTCAGACCGGCGTGGCGAAGTACGACGGCACGAAGTGGACCGTGTACAAGAGCGGCACCGGCGATATGCCGGAAGGGAAGGTGAACGCGATCGCGGTCGACAAGAACTCCAACGCCGTATGGCTGGCGATGGACTTCAGCGGTGTGGTGAAGTTCGACGGCACCGTGCTGCAACACTTCACAACCGGCGACCATCCCGAGATGGGGTCGGATCAGGTTCTCGACATCGCGGTCGATCGTGCAACCGGCGATGTCTGGATCGGCACGAACGGCTCCGGCGCCTCGCATTGGAACGGCACCACGTGGACGAACTACAACAGCTCGAACTCGCCGCTCGTCAACGATGTGATCCCCACCATCACCGTCGACAAGTACGGCGCCACCTGGATGGGAACCGGCGGCGCCGGCCTCGTGAAGTTCAA
>CAZJYH010000609.1:263-3479 GCA_964549365.1 uncultured Alphaproteobacteria bacterium | reverse complement strand
TGGGTCTTCGCGAGGAGGAGCGCAGCGACGACGTGGCGATCTCCCCGGGTTCACGAACGGTGGGCGATCTTTTGCGCGTGGCGTCAGCGGCGTGATGCGGGGCGCGTGCGTTGTCGAGGCATGCGGGCACATCAACCTCCTGGGTCTTCGCGAGGAGGAGCGCAGCGACGACGTGGCGATCTCCCCGGGTTCACGGTGCAATGCGGAAAGGTTGCCACGCATCGATTTGTTGTGCCACAGGCAGACCATGCGCAAATCTCCCGTTGCAAAACGATATTCGCCTTGCTTCCCCACATGGAGGTTCGGCATGCCGAAACGATTCTATGTGTACATCATGACCAATTCGAATAACTCGGTGCTGTACACAGGCGTAACGAGCAACTTGCGTGCCCGCGTCGAACAACATCGATCCGGAACGGGGAGCTGGTTCACGACACGATACAACGCCGACAAGTTGATCTACTTTGAGGAATATGGGCAGGCGCTCGAAGCTATTGCTCGGGAAAAGCAGATCAAGGCCGGGAAACGTTCGAAGAAGGTGGCACTTGTCGAAAGCGTCAATCCTGAATGGCGGGATGTAACGGCCGACATCCCATATTGAGACACGATCGCAACACTAGTCGACTGTCGTCGATAACGAATCGTTCGGCCCATGCTGGCGTAATATCGCCACGCACTGAACGGCGAACTCACCGGATGCCATGGAGATGCCCGGCGAGATCGCCACGGCCTCGCTTCGCTCGGCCTCGCGATGACAACGGCACTTCACTCCCCGAACGACTCTCGTTTGTGGCGTGGACCGGGAACGCTGTTGTCGCGGAGTTGACTCCGCGACCCATGCACTGTAGCTGATGGGTGCCGGAAGATTCCGGGCTCAACCCCGGAACAACGCCTGGTGCGATTCCGCCACGCACTGAACGGCGACCTCACCGGATGCCATGGAGATGCCCGGCGAGATCGCCACGGCCTCGCTTCGCTCGGCCTCGCGATGACAACGGCACTTCACTCCCCGAACGACTCTCGTTTGTGGCGTGGACCGGGAACGCTGTTGTCGCGGAGTTGACTCCGCGACCCATGCACTGTAGCTGATGGGTGCCGGAAGATTCCGGGCTCAACCCCGGAACAACATACAATTACCCCGGTCTCGCTGTACGCATCACGCTTCCCGCTCCCCCGCTCGCCACTCGCTTCTCGCCACCCGCTACTCACGACACGAACATCGCCGGATCGGGCGCGTCGAGAACGAGGCGGATGTTGCCCCGCTGCGCCACGCGGTCCGGCACCATCCGCATCGCGAGGTTGCGCAGGAAGACGCCGGCGGCGGAGTCCGCCTGCCCGATGCGCCCGAGCGACCAGGAGCGCGCGGTGATCTGCGTCACGCGCTCGTTGCGCACGGCCTCGTACGCGCTCAACGCCTCGGCGATCGTCGGGTATCGACCGAGCGTTCCGGCGAGCACCATCGCGTCCTCGATCGCCATCGCGGCCCCCTGCCCGAGGTTCGGCGTGGTGGCGTGCGCGGCGTCGCCGAGCAGCACCACCGGCCCGCGCGACCACCGCACCGTCGGATGATCGGCGATGTCGTCGAGGATCAGATGATGATCGGGGGCGAGCGCGCGCAGCACCTTCGGAACCTCGCCGCCGAACTCACTGAAGAGCTCAACGAACTCATCACGCGTCACGCCCTGTACCGCGCTGCGGCCGCGCGGCTCGTTCATCGTGGCGAAGCCGTACACCGAATGCTCCCCCACCGGAACGATGCCGAAACGCTTGCCGCGCCCCCACAGCTCCTGCGCAACGTCCGGCGCATCGAGCGTCACCCCATCGACCACGAACCGCCAGCAGACGTAGCCCGAATAGCGCACGTTGCTCTCTCCGAAGAGTCTGGTGCGGACGGCGGAGTGGATGCCGTCGGCCGCCACCACCAGATCGAACCGCTCGCGCGTTCCATCGTTGAACGTTACGTCGACGCCGTCGGCGTCCGCATCGAGCGCCGTGGCCTCCGTGCCGAGCCTGATCGCCACGCGCTCCGTGTCGATCGCCTCCAGCAGCGTGGTGTGCAGCTCGGCGCGATGGATCGCCAGCGTCGGCAGCCCGACCGCGCGGCCGATCTCCTCCAGATCCACCACCGAGAGCGGGTTCCCGCTCGCGTCGGCGAGAATGCCGCGGCGCAGCCGGACCCCACGCGCACGCAATACCGCGCCGATGCCGAGCTGGTCCAGCGTACCGACCGCGTTCGGGCCGAGAGAGATGCCGGCCCCCACCGGACGCCAGGCGCCCGCGCGCTCGGCCAGCGTCACCGTCGAACGGCCTCGCTGCAGAAACGCGGCGAGCGTCAGGCCGCCGATGCCGCCGCCGATGATCAGAATTCGTTGTCCTGTATATGTCGTCACTGTCGTTGTCCTCCGTCTTGTTGGCACGGCGGCCGGCGCATCATTTCGCTCAATCTCCCGGCATCTTCCATCGCGATTCACGAGCGATCCTCCGCTGTATTCTGCGATCCCGGCCGCCGTGGTCCCGCCCTACGGGGCTTGCAGCGCAAGGGTTGCGCGGCACGGGCTCGTCTGCATGTGACGTTCGGTAATCCCGGCGGTGCTCAGCGTGGCGCTTGGCGCGACGTTCGACGCGCTGCCGGGGCAAGCGCGCCAGATAGTTGAAGCCGAGATGGTTGTCGACGCTCCCGTTGCCGGGGACCACGAACACCACCGGGTACGACGGCTTTGCCCAGCTCATCCGCGCGGGCGCAACCGCGCCGGCGATGGTCGCGGGAAAGTACACCACGCCGCGCAACGGGATCGTTCGCGTCAGGCCGTCATCGGTGATCACCGTGGTGGTTCCCTGCGTGGTCTCGGTGTAGCGAAACGTGCCGGCGTACGGAAAGACCGTCGTGGTGCCGGGTCGTCCACGACGCGGAAGCCCGGCGTGGAGTATCCGTCGACGATGTCGACCGGCGTGTCGTAGCTGTGGTCGGCGGCGAACGGCAGGTTGTTCAAGGCGTTGGAGCCGAGGTCGGCCACGATGTCGTAGTCGCCGGCCTGGCTCGCATGCGGCCACACGAGCACCCGGTTGAAGTTGATGCAGGTGGACTGCGCCGTCAGCGTCGGGGCGGCGTTGTTGCCGCCGAGGATCGAGAGCTGCTGTACCTGCGTGGAGGCGACCCATTGCGCGGGGGTCCGGTGCTGGATCACGTGGAACGCGGCGGTCTTGCCGACATGCAGC
>CAZJYH010000609.1:0-253 GCA_964549365.1 uncultured Alphaproteobacteria bacterium | reverse complement strand
CGAGCACCGCCCAGACGTCCTCGCCGCGCTGGAAGACATCGGTATACACGGCATACGGCGGCTCGTCGAGTCAACGGCTCGCCATCTGCTCCGTATTGACGCATCCTCCCTCCGCCGCCTTGCTTCCCATGATTGGTGATGTCGAAGACCGAAACCCCGCAAAGCTGGGCGCCTACAACCGGCCCGGATGCGCGCACCGTACGTTCAACATGCTCCCTTCTGCACCGCGCAGGCTGAAGACCTGCACCGCGCA
>CAZJYH010000608.1:2063-3481 GCA_964549365.1 uncultured Alphaproteobacteria bacterium | reverse complement strand
GTGCCATCGGCATCCACCTGATCGTGGCCACGCAGCGCCCGTCGGTGGACGTGCTCACCGGCGTCATCAAGGCGAACTTCCCGGCGCGCATCGCCTACCAGGTGGCATCGAAGATCGACTCGCGCACCATCCTCGACATGAACGGCGCCGAGCAGCTGCTCGGCAACGGCGACATGCTCTACCTGCCGGGCGGACAGCCGAAGCCGCTCCGCCTCCAGAACGCGTTCATCTCCACCGAGGAGGTGGAACAGATCTGCGAACACATCGGCCGCCAGAAGGGGTACACCTACCCGTACATGCTCCCCTCCGTCGTCGAGAAGAAGGGGAAGAACGGCGCGGCCGGCGGAAGCAACGAACGCGATGAACTGTTCGACGAGGCCGCGCATCTGGTCGTGCGGCACCAGCAGGGCTCCGTCTCCCTGATCCAACGCCGCCTGAAGGTCGGCTACTCGCGCGCGGCGCGCATCGTCGACGAGCTGGAGATGGCCGGCATCGTCGGGCCGTTCGACGGCTCGAAGGCCCGCGCCGTGCTTCTGGAGAGCGAGTCGGAACTCGAAGCGTTTCTGTGAATTACGAATGAGAAATTGTGAATGACGAAACCGTGCGGTTTCCCAATTCATAATTTCTCATTCATAATTTCGCCCCCACCCCTTTCACGCATAACGCTACACGCACCCATACCATGATTACATGCTCGGTCTACATCGCCACCAGCCTCGACGGCTTCATCGCCCGCACCGACGGGAGCATCGACTGGCTGATGGAGGCGAACGCGGCGGCAACAGCCGGCGACGATTTCGGCTACCATGCGTTCATGGAGTCGGTGGATGTGCTGGTGATGGGACGCAACACGTTCGATCTGGTGCGGATGTTCAACGAGTGGCCATACGGCGAGAAACGGGTGGTGGTGCTGAGCAGCAACCCGGTGGAGATCCCTGAGGAGCGGCGGGCCACGGTCTCGGCCTCATCCGAGGCGCCGGCCGATCTCGTGCGACGCCTGGAGAGCGAGGGGGCGCGGCGCCTGTACATCGACGGCGGCATCACGATTCAGCGCTTCCTCGCCGCGGGCTGCATCAATGACATCACCATCACGCTCATCCCGGTTCTTCTGGGTGAGGGACGTCCGCTCTTCGGCCCCCTCCCCGCCGACATCAAGCTGAAGCACGTATCGACGAAGGCGTTCGAGTGCGGGTTTGTGCAGAGTACGTGGGAAGTGGGAATTAATAATTGAGAATGACGAATTAGGAAGTGCGGAGCGACCGGCTCAGGGCGGCATGCTCGTGCTTTGGTGTTGCCGCCGGTCGCGGAGTCAACTCCGCGACAACGCGAAAAATCCTGCGTTCGTCCCCTCGGCAAGAGGGAGAGAAAGATCCTGTGTGCGTCCCTCCCCTTTTCCAAACGGGAGGTCAGGAGGGGTT
>CAZJYH010000608.1:0-1963 GCA_964549365.1 uncultured Alphaproteobacteria bacterium | reverse complement strand
CACCGCTC
Source organism: uncultured Alphaproteobacteria bacterium (assembly GCA_964549365.1). Classification (GTDB taxonomy): domain Bacteria; phylum Bacteroidota; class Ignavibacteria; order OLB7; family OLB7; genus JAFDZV01. The sequence goes on along the minus strand of CAZJYH010000608.1, from coordinate 1,955 downwards.
GGCTCACCAGCCCCGGCACTGCCGCCTCGTCAAACTCCCCCAAACCCTCTCTTTGGCAAAGAGGGGGAGAAACAGGCTCATGGTGTTGGTTCGGAGCTAACTCCGAACCCTGGTGACGGCGCCGATGGCCGAACATAATTACCCGGAGTTGACTCCGGCACGCCTCGCGGTGATGTTGCCGCCGGTCGCGGAGTCAACTCCGCGACAACGCGAAAGAGCCTGTGTGCGTCCCCTCGGCAAGAGGGAGAGGAAGATCCTGTGTGCGTCCCTCCCCTTTTCCAAACGGGAGGTCAGGAGGGGTTCACCGCTCGGCTCACCAGCCCCGGCACTGCCGCCTCGTCAAACTCCCCCAAACCCCCTCTTTGGCAAAGAGGGGGAGAAGAAACGGCCTCAATTATGAGTTATGAGTGTGCCCTTCATAACTCACAACTCATAATTTCTAACTCGCAATTCCCTCGAATATCTGCCGGGTGTACTGCAGATACCCGGGGACCTGCGCGGCGCGGATGACGACGTTCGGGCGGACGGCTTCGTCGGCAGTTTCGTCGTGGGCGGGGCCGCGATGGCTTTCGTCGTAATAGTGCAGCAGGCGCCCCTTTTCGGTGCCGATCGCGAGAAACGGTGCCGTATTGCCATCCACTGACTGGAACGAAACAACGCCCTTCCCCACCTCGATGGAATCGCCGATCCCCAACTGCGTGAAGCTCAGGTCGAACTCCGAATCACCCCACAGACGCGAACAGCAGGAGTTGAGGAAGTCGCCGGTGACGGCGGTGCCGGCACGCGATATGATCGCCAGCGGCGAACGGCGGCGCAGCCCACGGCAATAGTTGACGAAGGCGCAGAGGCCGCGCGTGAACTCGATGGAGTCGTTGGTGAGGATGACCGCCTTCACGGAGAGGATCTTCTTGATCTTCGCCTCCTGATAGAGCGCCAGCAACACCTCGGGCCTCGGGTTGACGGCACAGACCGCCCCTTCGTATGCCACGAGCGTGCCGCTCAATACGCCGTCCTGTGTGGCATATACCTCTGCCTGGTGTTTGCGATCGTGCCAAACGTGCTTGCTGAACACGGGGAATTCAGTTATGAGTTCACGGTTATGGGTTATGAGGGGAAGGTTATGAGTCATGGATTATGAGCGTCCGAGACTTCGATGAACATATGCATCGTCCCGTCACCCATAACGCATCACCCATCACTTCTTCACCCGTTGTGCGGGCATTTGCCGGGCTCGTGGCACTCGGCGAAGATCTGGAAGGTGTGCTCGACGACGCGGAGGCCGGCCTTGTCGGCCACCTGCTTGCGGATGCTGAGCAACTGCGGATGCACGAACTCGGAAATGTGCCCACACTTGACACAGATCAGGTGGTCGTGATGCGGCTCGTCGAAGCCGATCTCGTAGTAGCTGCGATCGCCGCGGAAATTGTGCTTGGTGATCAGCCCCGCCTTCTCCAGCAGTTCGAGCGTGGAGTAGACCGTCGCACGGCTGATGCGCTGCTTGTCGACCACCATCGCGGCGTACAACTCGTCGGCGTTGAAATGCCCCACGCGGTTGAGGACCGCCTCCAACACCTTGAAGCGCTCGCTTGTGGAACGGTAATGACCGTTCGCCAGGAACCGCTCGAAGGTCTCCACCGCCTTCTTCTTCAGCTCCGGGCTGAGGATGCGGTCCGCCTCGTGCAGTTCCTTCGACTCGCTCGTCTGAACCGGTGAATCTTTCTTCTTACGGATGGGCATAATTGCTCGGCACCCACGCGGTGCCGTTTAGTTGGCGTAGGAATACTTCGTCTTGGAAATACGCTGCATCGTCATCGCCAGCGTGAACTCGGGCATGCTCGGTTCCGGCCTCCCTTTCCCGAAAAGCGTCATGTCCATCGTGAGCGATGAGGAGATCGGACCCTTCGATACATCGAGCGGCAGATCGCCGCCGACACGGAAGACCGCGCTGGACTTTG